>CBFHCJ010000222.1:0-9530 GCA_965654005.1 uncultured Streptomyces sp.
TGGGGGATCCTGGGGGCGACGGGGGGCCTGGGGGATCCTGGGGGCGACGGGGGGACTGGGGGACTGGGGGCGAAGAGACTTGCCAGGCGACGGGGATCCTGTCGGCGACGGCCCCGGCGGGGCCCGCACCGATGGCGGGTCCGTGACCACGAGCAGGACTGTTACATTCCAGGCGAAGCGGTGACGACAGGAGGCGGAGCCCATGGCAGGCCACGGAACGCGAAGCCGGGGTGGCCGACGGCCGACGCTGGAGGAGGTCGCCGCACGCGCCGGAGTGGGCCGCGGAACGGTCTCCCGGGTGATCAACGGCTCGCCCCGGGTCAGCGACGCCACGCGCGCGGCCGTCGAGGCGGCGGTCGCGGAGCTCGGTTACGTACCGAACACGGCGGCCCGGGCGCTGGCCGCCAACCGCACCGACTCGATCGCCCTCGTCGTCCCCGAACCGGAGACCCGCTTCTTCTCGGAGCCGTACTTCTCGGACATGCTCAAGGGCGTCGGCGCCGAGCTGTACGACACCGAGATGCAGCTGCTGCTGATCTTCGCGGGCAACGACCGTGAGCGCCGCAGGCTGGCCCAGTACCTGGCGGCGCATCGGGTGGACGGTGTGCTGCTGGTCTCGGTGCACGCCGACGACCCGCTGCCGGACCTCCTCGCCCAGCTGGAGATCCCGGCGGTGATCAGCGGCCCCCGCTCGGAGCGGGAGACGCTGCCTTCGGTGGACTCCGACAACTACGGCGGCGGCCGCTCGGCGGTCGAGCACCTGATCGCGCGCGGTCGCACGCACATCGCCACGATCACCGGCCGCCTCGATGTGTACGGCGCCCAGCGGCGCATCGACGGCTACCGGGACGCGCTGCGCGACTCCGGCCGGGAGGTGGACGAGGCCCTGATCGTCCCCGGTGACTTCACTGAGGAGGGGGGCCGCCGGGCGATGACGGATCTCCTGGCCCGCTGCCCGGAACTGGACGCGGTGTTCGCGGAGTCGGACGTGATGGCGGCGGGCGCCCGCCAGGTGCTGCGCGAGGCGGGCCGTCGTATCCCGGACGACGTGGCGCTGGTCGGCTACGACGACTCGGCGATCGCCCGTCACATGGAGCCGCCCCTGACGAGCGTGCGTCAGCCGATCGAGGAGATGGGCCGCGCGATGATCGACCTCCTGCTCGGCGAGATAGCGGACCGCCGCCCGGCGGCTTCGCGGGGACTCGACCGCCGTCAGGTGGTGCTGCCGACGGAACTGGTGGAGCGGGACTCCTCCTGACCGGAGTCCGCCACGAGCCACCTGACCGGAGTCCGGTCGTGAGCCACCTGACCGGAGTCCGGTCGTGAGCCACCTGACCGGAGTCCGGTCATGAGCCACCTGAACGGGGCTCGGTCATGAGCCACCCGTTGCTCGGCTGACTCCGCGCGACGGCCGATCTGGAGCCGTACCTCCGACGAGTGGGCGAGGTCTTCTGTACGGATCGGCTCGCCGTCGTCCGGCGGGCCACGCGGGCGGCCTCCGGGGAACGGTACGCGGGCGTAAGGGAGTTCACGGACGCGTGGCGGGCGTCGGCGTAAGAGGTGTCGTGGGCGCCGAATGCGCCGAGCAAACCGTCGGCCTCGACGTACAACGAATGAATCCCACCCCGCATGCCGCAGGGTGGGATTCATGTCCGAGCGCCGGGCAGGCCTTGCACCTGCATCTTCCCGCAGGAAGCGGGACGTCTTTCCTTGGACCACCAACGCACAGCTTTTCACCAGGAGTTGTGGTGACCAGCTCAAGATCAAGCTTAGCAGATGTCCGACACCGGTTCGGTCGAGGGCGCTGACGCATAGCGGTGCGCGAGTGCGGCTACGGCGTCGGCGATGGCCCGTCGTAGCTCCGGCGGGCCTAGCACCTCTGCCTCCGGGCCGAGTCTGAGCAGATCGCCGACCGCGACGGACTGCGCCTCGACCGGCATCTCCACCCGCACCCAGCCCTCGTGGTCCGGCGGCCCGGCGCTCTCCAGGGCTCGGGTGCCGACGGCGCCGAACTGCATGGGCAGCAGCCGCTGCGCCCGGGGAGAGATCCGCAGTCGTGCGGTTGCCTGATGGAGCGCCCCTTCCAGCCGCCGGGAGGACTCCTCCCAGGAGGCGGACAGCTCGAAGTCGGGCGGCCGTTCAAAGACTTCGTCCGTGACGTCCACGGACAGGAACCGCGAGATCCGATACGTCCGTACGGCCCCATCGCCGTCCGCGAGCGCCACCAGGTACCAGATGCCGCTCTTGAGGACGATGCCCAAGGGGCGCAGTTCCCGGTGTACCTCGCCGCGCCACCGCCGGTAGTGGGCGTGCAGCACCCGCTGCTCCCACACCGCTCGCGCGACCTGCGCGAGATGCGGGACCGGATCGGCGTCCCGGAACCAGGCCGGTGCGTCGAGGTGGAAACGGTCCTGGATGCGCCGGGTGCGCTCGGCCAGTTCGGTCGGGAGGGCGGCCCGCAGTTTCAGCTGAGCGGTCGCCAGCACCGCGCCGAGGCCCAGATCCCGCGCCGGTCCGGGTGCTCCGGCCAGGAAGAGGGCGCCGGCCTCGGCGTCGGTGAGGCCGGTCAGTCGGGTGCGGTATCCGTCCATGAGGCGGTAGCCGCCGGCGGGACCGCGGTCGGCGCACACCGGTACGCCCGACGCGTTGAGCGCCTCGATGTCCCGGTAGACCGTACGGACCGACACCTCGAGCTCCGAGGCGAGCTCCGGGGCCGTCATCCGTCCACGGTTCTGGAGCAGCAGGAGCAGGGAGAGGAGCCGGTCGGCGCGCATGGGGCAATTCTCTCGCGTACCTGACAGAAGGTGTCAGGTACGACGTCCAGGCTGGGCACGCACCGCACCGACGAAGCATCGACGAAGCATCGACGAAGCATCGATGAACCGTGCGGCCGATCGAAAGGACGTCCATGCCAACGCACATCACCGGCCATGTCGCCTACGCCAACTGGGAGGAGCGAACGGTCGGTTCGGACGAGGCGAGCCCGAAGCTCGCCCACGCCTCCGTAGTCAACACCTTCACCGGCGGGATCGAGGCGGACCGCACGACCTGCGAGTACACCATCGTCTACGTCACCGAGAAGACCGGCACGTTCACGGGCATGGAGGTGTTGGCGGGGCGACTGGACGGACGCGAGGGCGGCTTCGTCGTCGAGGAGCGCGGTTCGTTCGAGGCCGACGGCACCGTGCACTGCACTTTCGAGGTGGTGCCGGGAACGGGCAGCGGAGAGCTGACCGGGCTGCGCGGGACGGGTTCCTTCATCTACCGGCCCGGTGAATCACCTTTCCCCTACACGTTCACCTACGACCTGGACTGACCGCAGGGCCCGTGCGTCCTGAAACGCGGTCCAGCCGGTGCCGCGACCGAAAGGGGTCACCGGCTGGCTTAGAACCGCACGTTGTCGTGGTCAGCCAGATCAAGTAGGGTCACGCGACGTGAACACCGGACCGGCACTACGCCACACACGGATCGGCCACCCGGTGGTGGGCTGATCGCGCAGCGGGTGCGGTCCAGGATCGGCGGGTCGCATGTCGGGGTTGGCGTCCATCACGGTGCTGCGGCAGCTGGCGAACTGCTGGTCGGTGATGAGCAGCCGGGGCAGGACGGGGATCGGCTCGGGGTCGGGGCCCGCGTTCGGAGGTACGCTCACGGTCCGGGCTGCCGGTCGACATCGTTTGGCCCGAGGGTGCTGCCCGAGCCAGCTGATCCTGTCGGCCGCCCAGCTGTGAGCCTGCGTGGCGCTGTGGCGGTGAGCTGGGGCAGTGGCCGCTTGCTCATGTGTCATCAGTCGGCCGCCACGCCCGTCAGCTGCGCCGACTGCTCCCACAACCGCCTGGCGAGTTCGGCGTCCGTGGCCTGGGGGTTCTTCGGCTCCTCCGGCGCGAGCCGGTCGAAGTAGACCCCGTTGGCCGGTCCCGGCTCGGGCTCCGTGGCCAGGTGCAGCAGCGGCTCCGCGCCCTGGTCCGGCGTGGGCAGCGCGGCGCGGGCCAGCCGCGTACGCAGGAGCCGAGCGAACACGCTGTCCCGGGAGATGTCGCTGGCCACCTCGCCCGGGTGGAACGCCGACGCGGTCACACCGGTGTCCCTGGTGCGGCGGGCCAGTTCACGGGTGAACAGGATGGTCCCGAGCTTGGCTATCCCGTAGGCGCGCATGGAACGGTAGCGGCGCCGGGCGCTTTCCAGGTCGTCCAGGTCGATGCGCGCGTAGCGGTACAAGACGCTGCCGGTGGTGATGACCCGGGCTTGGGGAGCCTCGGTCAGCCGGTCGAGCAGCAGTGTCGTGAGCAGGAAGGGTGCGAGGTGGTTGACCTGGAAGGTCATCTCGTTGCCGTCCTCGGTGACCGTCCGGCGGGCGAACAGCCCACCCGCGTTGTTGGCCAGGACGTCGATCCTGGGGTAGCGGGCCAGGAGTTCGTCCGCCAGCGCACGGACGTCGTCGAGGCGGGCGAAGTCAGCGATGTGCGCCTCGGCGTCGATCGCTTGGGCGACCTCCCTCGTCTTCTGCGGCGACCTGCCGACGACGGCGACGGTCGCGCCGAGTGCCGCGAAGCGGCGCGCGGCGGCGGCACCGATGCCGGAACTGGCCCCGGTGATCACCACCGTCCTGCCTCGCATGTCCTGCCCCGCCCGATCGCTTGATGACACCGACACCAACTCCCTCGTACGCGCGGAGGACCGCGAAGATGTGCGCCCACCAGCCGACGCGACTACTGATCTGGATGTCGGCATCACGGGCCGACGGGGCGGGATCGGGCCGAATGGCGGGTGCCCCGAACTCGTCCGCGTAGCGGCGTTGACGAGCCTGGGCGCACTGTGGGCCTCCGGGAGTGTCTGCCGCACGAGAATCGAGGACCAAT
The DNA here is from genome assembly GCA_965654005.1 of uncultured Streptomyces sp. GTDB lineage: Bacteria > Actinomycetota > Actinomycetes > Streptomycetales > Streptomycetaceae > Streptomyces. Next base: position 4,857 of record CBFHCJ010000222.1, read on the forward strand.
CAGCGGGTGGCGCGATACGACCAGAAGCTGCCTGCCTCGACAGCGCCGGCACCAGCGGGCGGAGGCGACGGCCGGTTCCCGACCCGGCGCTACGGCACCGTACGCGTTCGCCGTGGTGTGAGCGAGCGACCGACAAATCAACTTCTCACCCATGGTGGACTCACCCATGGTGGACTGCCTTTCGGGTCATAACCGCTTGGGTGGGTAATCGCGTCATTCGTGCACGCCTTGTGCACGGCCATCGGACTACAAGCGGCATGGTGCCGTCGAGGGCGGAAGAGCCGCGAACTTGCCCAGTCGGAACGCCGACCTCGACTTTCACGCAGAAGACAAAACATTCAGTGATACTTGGCGTCGACTCTGCCTGGATCCACCGATCGGTGACCAAGGCGGGACGGGGCTGACGTAGAGAGGTGCCCCGCTGGGCTGGGAAGATGAGAATTCTGACGCTTCCATCCGGCCCAACCAGCAAGGCACCTCTCGGCCGCCGAGTTTGCTATGGGGCAGCTTCTTGATGTGGCGGCGCAGCCAGGACTCCTCCACGCAGAGCGCGGCGGCGGCTTCCGAGTAGCTGTGGAGGGAGATCGAGACACGTGTATCCGGGGCCAGGACAACTCTCCTCGTGTTGTCGTCGGTGCAGCTTCCGCTGCGACTCGCGGTTTGGAGATGCCGGGGCAAGCTGGTACAGGGCGTCGGCCCGGGGGTGCGACATCGCCGTCGACTTGCCGCAGCAGCGTGGCGATGGGAACGGTCCTGAGGTGGGGCCTGGCTGCTGTCGTCGGATGCCCTGAGTGGAGTCATACGCGATCCAAACAACCTCGCCTTCGCCATGACCCTCGGCTTGCGCGCCGACAGCGAGATGGCAGCCCACTCCATGCGCCCCGCCCGACTGGCCGACCTGCACAATCTCGGCACGATCACCGCCTCGTGGTCGACCGTCGCAGCTGCCCTCGCCACCGGGGCAGCCACCCTGATCATCGCCGGCCTCCAGCCGTTTCTTCTCGATGTCTTCCCCCAACACATCACGCAGCCCTCGGATGCATGTGTCGGTGGTCACGCAATTCCCCACGATTCGCATGATCAGCGTGACCCAATTCCCCAACCCCGCGATCATGACTCCCCACGGTGGCCGCAGGAACGTGAATTGGCCCCACTTGGGTATGTTTTGGCCCCGCCCTGTGGGCCTCGGACTCGCTGAGGAATACGGCTGGAACCGGGAGGCCTCCCCGTGCTTGCATGAGGCCCATGGTGTCTGCCGACCGTTTGCTCGCCTTCGCGGCGATGTCGTTCCTGTTGATCGTGATCCCGGGCCCCAGCGTGCTGTTCGTCATCGGGCGGGCGTTGACGCAAGGACGTCGTGCTGCGCTGACCACGGTTGCAGGGAACACTGTCGGCGCCTATGTGCTCATCGTGGCCGTGGCGTTCGGGATCGGAGCGGTCGTGGAACGCTCGATTCTCGTCTTCACTGTGCTGAAGCTGGCAGGGGCGGCTTATCTGGTGTTTCTCGGCGTCAAGGCGTGGCGGGAGCGTGGTTCGCTACAGGCCGGGGTGACAGGGTCGGGGGCTGCGCAGAGCGTTCTGCGGACGTTTGGGGAGGGGTTCGCGGTCGGCGTGACCAACCCGAAGACCATCGTCTTCTTCGCTGCCGTGCTGCCGCAGTTCGTCGACCGCGGGCAGGGGCATGTCGCGGGTCAGATGCTGGTGCTCGGCCTGGTCTTCAACATCATCGCCGTTGCCTCCGACATGGTGTGGGGGCTGGTGGCGTCCACCGCGCGGGACTGGTTCGTCCGCTCGCCGCAGCGGCTGTCCCTGGTCGGCGGTGTCGGCGGGCTGACCATGATCGGTCTCGGTGTCACCGTCGCCGTGACCGGGCGCAAGGACTGAACCTGCAATTGATCCCGGGCGCGTCAGCCGGAGGCTCGCTGCTGTGCCCGGGCCTGTGAGCCGACGGGGAAGGGCTGCTGGAGAAGGACTACGGCGGGCTGAAGAAGGATGCCGGGCACATCCGCACCACGGGTGCGGATGTGCATTCCAAGTTCCAGGGGCTGTCGGCGTATTACAAGGCTCCGGAGGCGGAGCAGTTGTTCGCCTCGACGAAGCCGGTGTCGACGCATGCGGACACCTTCGCGACGGATCCGGAGACGGTCGCCTCGGCTCTGTCGGGGTATGCGACAGAGGTCCGTCCGCTGAAGGAGAAGCTGAAGCAACTCAAGCATGATGCACAGGCGTTCGTCGACTCGGTCAAGGACGATCACGACTGGCAATGCGACGGCAACAAAGTCAAGAAGCACAACCAGATCCGTGATGAGGTCACGGCGACGGTGGCGGCGTTCTGGGCGGCGGAGCGCACGTGTCACAACAAGATCACCGCGTTATGGCACGGCACGCAGATGATCGCCGGAGACGGCTCCAACAAGAAGAACATGTACGGCTACAACGCGTCCGATCTCAAGGGTGCGAAGGGGCTGCCGTGGGGCGATCCGATGGACCAGAAGCACCACTGGTACGACATCGGGCACTGGGCGAAGTCGTTCCTGTGGGACGGCATCTGGGGCACGATCAAGGGCCTGGGCACCCTGGTGGGCTTCCAGGGCTGGGACGCGATGAACAGGCATGGAAGGGCGCAGCGGCTGCTCGGGGCGACCGAACCCGAGGTGCCGTACTGGTGGACCGAGGCCCGCGCCACCACCGGTGTCGAGGAGGCCGAGCAACTCGCGGGCACCTTCGCGGCCCGCATCGCCACCCTGGTGGGCGGCACCGCCTGGCCGCCGCAGGCCGCCCGGTCCTTGGCGGTGGTCGAGACCGACGGGGTGCGCGCGGTGCCGACCCCGGCCGCGGCGCAGCCCGCCGTGGACGTGCTCACCGACAAGGTCGTCGTGGTGATCCAGGACCGTCCCGTGGTCGCGATGACCGCCTGGCTCTCGGACGCCTTCGGGGCCGCCGCCGAGGCCGAGTTGGGCCTGCAGATCGTCACCCCCGCCGGCGCGCGCCTGTCCCCGGCGGTCCGCAACAGCCTGCCAGGCTGGCCCTCGCGCTGGGTGGTGCGGGACGAGAAGGACGGCTACTACGACGGCCTGTCCGGAGCCGTGCTGCGCTGGGGCAACGGTCTGTTCGAGACGGTCGAGTCCCCGGACGCGTCGCCGGAGGACCCGCGCACCCCCATGGCCGCGTCCTTCACCCCCAAGACCGCGGACGACGGCGAACGCCAGCTGGCCGTGTCCTTCCGGGCGATCCACCCGGCGGACGAGCGGCTCGTGCTCGGCGGCGCCCTGGAAGCCGTATGGCGCGAGCTCACCGGTGAGCCGCCGGCCGGCTGGGGCACCGAGGAGCCCGCCAACCTCCCCTGGTCGCTGCGACAGTTGACGGACGTGGCGTACGAGCGTGCGCCCGAGCCCACCTGGCTGGTGGTCGTCGGCACCCCGGAGCGCCCGGGCCTTGCGACGGTCCGGATCAGTCGTACGACGGGCGGTGTGGAGGAGGACGTCACGCTGGCGTTCGGCTACGGGCCGGGCGAGGAGATGCCCACGGACGCCGACATCACCCGGGCGGCCGAGGTCCTCGCCACCCGGCACGACCTGCAGTCGATGCTGGTCCAGGTCCGCCGGGCCCGCCGAGACCTGTCGGTACCCCCGCGCTTCGAGGGTCCCGGCGTCCCGTACGCCTTCGTCCTCGGTGCCGAGGAGGTGCGGGAGATGCCCGGCGACCGGGCCCGGCGGACGCCGCTGCCCCGGCCGCCGCGCGAGCTGGGCCCGAAGAGGCGCCCGGCACTGTACTACCCCTTCCGCGGCGACCCCTCGGACCTGGCGGGCTGGGCGGACTTCGAGCGCCTGATGAGGCACCTCAAGGGCAGCTGAGGCAGTCGGGCGCCTGGGCTGCCGAGATTCTCGGTGAGCGGCTCGACGAGAGATGGCCCAGTTGGCCGAGCTGACCCTGAGCGCCAACGGCTCCTTCGCCGGCTATGGCATCCGGGCCCCGAGCAGGGGGACACGGTGCCGGAACCGAGCGAAGGGGGCGCTTGCGGAGGTCCTACAGGGTGAGGCAATGCAGGCTTCCACTTTCTGTTGTAGAAGTTGTTGTGCCTCCACGCCTTGCCTGTCGCCGTCCGGAAGATGAAGGCGTCGGGAGGCATTCCGTCCATCCACGTAGCGGCGTGACCATTCGACGAGCGGCACGTCGTCGGGGTCCTGCTCGGGTTCGACAAAGCCCTGGCCGGAAATCCAGCCGAAGGCCCGCTGCCGGCCGTGAGCGTCAACGAGCTTCTTGAAGGCTTCTGCCTCGGCCGGCTCTCCGAACCTCTCGGACTCCCACGAGCCGCCGCGCCTCCCTGGAGACAGCGGACCTGGTAACTCGCGTGCCGTCCCTGCGGATCCGATTCCTGGTGGTCGCCAGGGGGCCGGACAGTAGATCGAAAATCCGGCCGCGTTTGGCCGCTGTTTGGCCAAGCCGGGTGACCAAAAGGCCCCTGACCCGCGCTTCCGCAGGTCAGGGGCCCTTCAAACAAGGGTGAGTGACGGGACTCGAACCCGCGACATCCTGGACCACAACCAGGTGCTCTACCAGCTGAGCTACACCCACCATGACCGGCTCTGGGTTTCCCCGACCGGCCGAGAAAAAGTGTACAGGGTCCGAAGGGGTGCTCGCGCACACATTCCGCGGCGCCCCCCTGGACCCCCC
>CBFHCJ010000223.1:0-9516 GCA_965654005.1 uncultured Streptomyces sp.
ACGGCGGTCGGCGCGCAGGCGCTCTGGACCACGTCCAGGAGCACCTGCGCCGTCTACAGCGTCAGCCGCAGACCCAGCCGTGACGGTGCACGGCCGCACCGGGCCTCAGCTGGTGAAGGTGAAGTACTTCCAGTCGCCGTACGTCGTCGTGTTGACGTAGTCACCCGACGTCGTGTCGATGTACGAGGAGCGCATCCGGAAGTGCGGGCCGATCGGCGGGGTGCCCGTCAGTTCCACCGTGTCCTTGCCGTAGGAGTCGAGCGCGAAGTACTCGGTCTCCGTGGTGTGCCAGGCGCCGCTGTAGTACCGCTGGACCTGGAACTGGTACTTCCGGCCCGGGTAGTACGTCATCGTGGTGTTGAAGACGGGGTCCTTGGACTGCCGGAAGAAGTAGTACGTGTGGTTCCAGGCGTAGGCGGACTTGTAGTAGCCGCCCAGTGACGTCGAGTCCTTGACCTTCGTGTAGGCCGTGGCGGTCGTCGTCTTCGCCGCGTACCGGGTGTCGCCCGTGAACTTCGCGGTGAGCTTGGTGTCGCGGTACAGGTTCGTGGTGACCGACAGGTTGCCGCTGGAGTCGACGGTGCCCTTCTTCAGCAGGGTGTTGGGCTTGTCGGAGCCGTACGGGTCGGCCCATATCTCCACGGTGCGGTTCTTGTAGGTGGTGCCGAGGTGCGCCGTGAAGGTCACGGAGCTGCCGTAGGAGTACACCTTGCCGCCGTTGTCCAGCGTCAGCGTGGTCGCGGTCTTGGCGACGTTCACCGAGGACGTGGCGGTGGCGCCGGAGTGGTCGGCGTCGCCCGCGTAGGTGATGGTGTACTTCACCGTGCCGCCGGCCGGCGGGGTGTCGGCGAAGGAGTACGTGCCGTCGGCGGCGACCGTCGCCGTGCCGAGCGTCGTGCCGCTCGGCGACTCGTCGTCGGTGCGGGTGACGGAGACCGTGGTGCCCGCGGGGCAGGCGTCGGGGGACGACTGGGTTCCGCCCAGCGTCAGGGCCGTGCCCCGGGTGCCGGTGGCCGGCGCGGTCACGGTCAGGCTGCTGGATGCCTTGGCCGGGTCGTCGAAGATCCGCAGCGAGTAGACGTTCTTGTCGTTGTACGACACCGCGAACAGCTTGCTGCTGTCCGGCGCCCAGGCCAGGCCCGCGGCGGCGAGGGTGTCGGCGCCACTGCTGGTTCCGGTGTTGGGGAAGTCGTACTCGCGCAGCGGACTGGAGTTGCCCGGCTTGAAGATGTGGACGTCCGGCTCGTACCAGGAGAAGGTGCCCGCGGCGACGTCGCCGTTCGGCGCGATGTCCACCGCGTTCGGGTAGCTCGTGGTCTGGTACTTGCCGTCCGCGGACAGGTCGGAGAGCTTGTAGACCGCCTGGTAGTACGGCGATCCGCTGGCCGTGACGACGTCCTTGCCGTCCGGCGTGACCGCGAGGTCCTGGAGGTTGCCGCCGCCGGTGTTGCCCGGGTCGAAGGCGTACGTGGTGCGGCTCGCGGTGCCCGACGAGACGTCGTACACGGCGAGTTCGACCGGGCTCTGGCCGGGCGCGCCCGCGACGAGCGTGCCGGGGGCGCCGGCGGAGGCGTCGAGGATCGGCGCGTCGTAGAAGGTGCGGTTGGTGTCCTGGCCGAGAGTGACGACCGGGTCGGTGCCGCTCAGGTCGAGCGAGCCGATGTTGCCGCCGCCGGAGCCGCCGTAGCTGAACCAGAGCTTGCCGCCCGTGAGGGCCACGGATTCCGGATCGGCGCCGTCGCCGGTGGGGTAACGCTTGGCCTCGGTCGCGGTCGCGGTGTCGATGGCCACGATGGCGTCGGCGCCGGGCACGGCGGCGTACACCGTGCCGGAGTCGGCGGACAGTTCGAGGCCCTTGACGCCGGGCAGGGAGTCGACGGTGCCGACGACCGATCCCGTGTAGTCGGTGACCACGACCTTGCCGCCGGTCGGGTCGCTGATGAAGACGCGGTGGTGGACGCCGTCCACCACCACATCGCCGGTCGACTGGACCGGCAGGAGAACGCTGGAGTCGGCATAGGCCGGTGCGGCGGCCAGTGCCGCCGAGCTGAGAAGCACGGCCAGGCTTGTGGCGGCCGTGAGGGTGCGCATACGCACGCTGATTCGAACCCCCGGAACGAAAAAGGAAAAGAGTGAGGACGCCTACTCATGCGGCGTGTGTGCCGCATGGGGCGAATGAGCGAAGACTAAGTCATCCCTCTGACAACAAAGAGCGTGCGCCGGCACGGAAACGTCACTTCGCCCCTGCGGACGTCGAGCGACCGCACGCCTCACCCTCTCGCCGGAGGCACACGCCGCCTTCGTGGAGTAACGTCGCCGGCTCCTGCCCGCCCCTCGGCTTCGAGCTGGACACGGCGGAGTTCTGACTCCGCCGGCGCTACCTGCCCTGCTGGATCTGCTGGAACTGCTGGACCTGCTGATCCGACCCCGGTTCCGTGGCTCCGGCCGAGCCCGTGTGAGCGGTCATGGTCAGGGCGACCACGGCCACCAGGGCCGCGGCGAGGCTTCGGGAGTAGCGGGCGGCTGTTCGTCGGAGCACGGCGACCTCGCCTCGCATCAGCGCTTGTTAAGTGGATTTAATGCGCCGCTTAACGTAGGCCCTTCGGAGGGGGTGGTGCAAGGGCGTGCGCGGGGGCGTTCTCACGCTGCTCACTCCTTCCCCAACTGTGCTGCTTTACAAGGGACGTTGGACAGAAGTCGGAGTCGGGCAGGTGTAACTCCGCTTGATGGCATGCTTGATCCATGGCGGAGCGCGACGACCCGGAGACCATCGGGCGGAGGGTGCAGCGGCTGCGGACCGAACGCGGGCTGACCCAGAAGCAGTTGGCGGAGCCGGCGTACACCCCGGCCTACGTCTCCATCGTGGAGGCGGGCCGCGTCCGCGCCTCCGAACCCGCCCTGCGGCACATCGCCGCACGGCTCGGCATCGCCTACGACGAGCTGGTCACCGGTCGGCCCGCCCACCTCGCCACCGGGCTGCGGCTGCGGCTGACCGACGCCCAGCGCACCCTCGCCACCGGTGCGGCCGAGGTCGCGGCCGAGCAGTACGGCGCGCTGCTGACCGAGGCGGAGACATACGGTCTCGTCGCCGAGCAGGCCGCCGCGCTGCTCGGGCTCGGCGAGTGCGCCCTGGAGCTGGGCGACCTGGTGGCGGGACGGCAGTACTTCGAACGGTCGGAGAAGTGCCTGGGCGACGGCCCGCTGCCCAGCCGGGTCCCGGCGCTGCGCGGACGCGCCGTCTCCCACCACCTCGCCGGTGAGCTCCGGTACGCGTGCTACCTGCTGGAGTCCACCCTCGACGAGCTCAACCGCTCGGGACTGCACGACCCGGACGCCCTGCTGCTGCTCTACGCGAGCGCCATCGGCCCGTACATGGACATGGGCGCACAGGCACGGGCGGCCCAGGCGGCCGAGTTCGCGCTGGCGCTCGCGCCCCAGGTCGGCGACCCGGCGCTGATCGCGCGCATGCACCGCTCGGTGGCCCGCACCCTCCTCGCCGAGGGCCGGACCGCGGAGGCGGACGCCGGCCTCGCCAAGGCCGCCGAGCTGTACCGGCAGCTGCAGATCCGCACCGAGCTGGCCAACTGTCACTGGATGCGCGGCTGTCTGTACGCCCGGAACGGCGACCTGGAGCGCGCCGAGAGGGAGTTGCGGGAGGCGCTCGCGATGCACTCCGAGAAGCGCGCCGCGCTCTACGGCAGCCAGGTGGTGGTGGAGCTGGCGGACGTCCTGCACCGGCGCGGGAAGTCCACGGAGGCGGCGAAACTGCTGCACGGCGTCCTCGGCGATCCGAGTTCCGAGCGCGGCGCCGTGCACTCCGCCGCCGCGCACCGCGTCCTCGGCATCATCGCGGAGGACGCACACGACACCGAGGACGCGGAGGAACACTATCTCCGCGCGCTCAGCCTGCTGGACGGCGCGGGCGCGGCGGGCGACCTGGCGGATCTGTGCCGGCTGCTCGGCGATCTGTTGCGCCGCACGGGCCGGGTGGAGGCGGCCCTGGACGTGTACCGCACGGGCCTCGGCCACCGCACCGCCCCGGGCACGACGACCCTGGGCCCGGCACCGGCGCAGCCGCCGCTCTGACCGCACGCGTGACCGCACGCGTGACCGCACGCGTGACAGCACGCGTCAGGGTGTGACGATCGCGAAGGCGCGGTCCGGCCGGGTCACGTACGAGAACAGCCGTTTGAGCAGTTCGCGGTCGCCGTCCGTCTCGATGCCGGCGAGGCCCTTGCCCGCGAGCAGGCCCAGGAGTTCCGGGCGGGTCAGGGTGAGCGTCAGTCCCGCGTGTGGCTTCGGGGTGCGGTGCAGCGGCATGCTGCGGTGGGTGAGCGCGCCGTGCTCCAGGTTGATGCGGTGCCGGCGTTCCTCGTCGATCACGACCAGGTCGATGATCAGCCGTGGTTCCCTCGCCGCGCGGGGCCCGTCGACGCGGACCGCGAGGGCGTCCAGCAGCATGCTCACGGTCAGCGCCGAGGTCATCTCCGCGGTGTCCGTGGCGACGGCCGGGCCGCCCGGGCCCTCGCGCAGTTCCAGCGCGCCGGTCAGATAGGTGTTCCGCCAGGGCCCGTTCTCGGCGCCGTGCCCGAGCCGTTCGTACACGCCCGCCAGCAGCCCCTTCGCCTGGGCGTCGTCCGGGTCGGCGAAGACGAGGTGGTTGAGGAGGGTGGCGGCGAAGCGCAGGTCACCGGCGTCGGCGTGGCGGCGGGCCGCGGCCAGCATCGCCTCGGGGCCGCCCGCCAGCTCCACGTACCGCTTCGCGAGCGGAACCGGCGGATGCTCCCAGAGGTGGGCGGGGTTGCCGTCGTACCACCCCATGTACCGCTGGTAGACGGCCTTGACGTTGTGGTTCAGGGACCCGTAGTAGCCCCTTGCGTGCCAGGCGGCCTCCAGCGCGGGCGGCAGCCGCAGCTCCTCCGCGATCTCCGGGCCCGTCAGACCGCTGTTGAGCAGTCGCAGGGTCTGGTCGTGCAGATACGCGTACAGGTCCCGCTGCTCCGCCAGCAGCCGTACGACGTCCGTGTGGCCCCAGGTGGGCCAGTGGTGCGAGGCGAAGGCCACGTCATAGGCGTCGCCGAAGAGGTCGATGGCCTCGTCGAGGTAGCGGGACCAGACACGGGCGTCGCGGACGAGGGCGCCGCGCAGGGTCAGGATGTTGTGCAGGGTGTGCGAGACGTTCTCGGCGAGGCACAGGGCGCGCTGCTCGGGGAAGAGGAAGTTCATCTCGGCCGGTGCCTCGGTGCCCGGCGTCAGCTGGAACAGGATCGGCACGCCGTCCACGGTCTCCGTCTGCCCGGTGTGCGTGATGTCGACGGTCGGCGGGATCAGGGTGACCGTACCGGTGGACAGGGTGATGCCGAGGCCCGTGCCGATGTGCCCGTCGGGCGCCTTCGGCAGCCGGGCGCCGTGCATGAAACCGGCGCGGCGGGCCATCGCGGGACCGGCGAACACGTTCTCGCTGACCGCGTGCTCCAGGAACCCGACGGGCGCGAGGACCGGTACGCCCGCCTCCGCCTCGCGGGGCAGCACCCCGCGCGCGCCGCCGAAGTGGTCGACATGGGAGTGGGTGTAGACGAGCCCGGTGACGGGACGCTCGCCGCGGTGGTGCCGGTAGAGGGCGAGGGCGGCGGCCGCGCACTCGGTGGAGACGAGCGGGTCGATGACGATGACGCCGTCGTGGCCCTCCACGAGCGTCATATTGGCCAGGTCGAGCCCGCGCACCTGGTAGACGCCCTCGGTCACCTCGTACAGCCCCTGCCGCGCGCACAGTTGCGACTGGCGCCACAGGCTCGGATGCGCGGTGCCGGGACAGTCCCCGTCGAGGAACCCGTACGCGTCCCCGTCCCACACCACACGCCCGTCCTGAGCCGTCACCACCCCGGGCACGAGGGCCGCGATGAACCCACGGTCGGCGTTCTCGACGTCGGTCCGGTCCTCGAAGAGCGGCAGACCGTCATGGGGCGGGACGTCCATGGGGCCAGCTTCGGGGCGGGGGGTGCGGGCGGCCAGTGGTGGGGGACCGTTCGAGGGGCGGCCGGTCGCCGCCGCCCCTCGCACGGTCGGGGGGGTTTAAGGCTTTACAGCGTACTTATTTGAAGTAGAATCCAAATGCATAAAAGTAGGGGTCGCACCAATCGGCTAAGAAAGGCCCCGCCCCATGCCCCCGTCCTCTCCCCGGATGCGCACGTCCATCACGCGGCAGGAGTGGGGCCGACTCGGAGGGATGGCCGCGTTCATCCTTGCGCTGCACGTCATCGGGTGGTTCACGCTCGTCGGGATCGTCGCGCCCGAGCACTACAGCATCGGCGAGAAGTCCTTCGGCGTCGGCATCGGCGTGACCGCGTACACGCTGGGCATGCGGCACGCCTTCGACGCGGACCACATCGCCGCGATCGACAACACCACCCGGAAGCTGATGAGCGAGGGGAAGCGGCCGCTCTCGGTGGGGTTCTGGTTCTCGCTCGGGCACTCCAGTGTCGTCTTCGTCCTCGCGCTGCTGCTCTCGTTCGGCATCAAGGCGCTGGCCGGACCCGTCCGGGACGACAACTCAGAGCTGCACGACGTCACGGGGCTCATCGGTACGACGGTCTCCGGCACGTTCCTCTACATCATCGCCGCCATCAACCTCGTCATCCTGGCGGGCATCTGGAAGGTGTTCCGGCAGATGCGCTCGGGGCAGTTCGACGAGGCGGCCCTGGAGGAGCAGCTCAACAACCGCGGCTTCATGAACCGCATACTCGGCCGCGTGATGAAGTCGATCACCAAGTCGTGGCAGATGTACCCGCTGGGCCTGCTCTTCGGCCTCGGTTTCGACACCGCGACCGAGATCGCCCTGCTGGTCCTGGCCGGTTCGGGCGCTGCCTCCGGGCTGCCCTGGTACGCGATCCTGTGCCTGCCGGTCCTCTTCGCGGCCGGTATGTCGCTGCTCGACACGATCGACGGGTCGTTCATGAACTTCGCGTACGGGTGGGCCTTCTCCAAGCCGGTCCGCAAGGTCTACTACAACCTCACGATCACCGGCCTGTCGGTCGCCGTCGCCCTGATCATCGGCACGGTGGAGCTGCTCGGCCTGCTCGCCGAGAAGCTCCATCTGCACGGTGTCTTCTGGGACTGGGTCGCCGGCCTCGACCTCAACACCCTCGGCTTCGTGATCGTCGGACTGTTCTTCGCCACATGGGCGCTCGCGCTGGTGGTGTGGAAGGTCGGCCGGATCGAGGAGAAGTGGTCGGCGGGCCTGGCCCAGCCGGCGGAGCAGGGCGCCGAGTAATCACGTTCTCCCGGACCCCGGGCTGTTGTCCTGCCGGTGTCGGTCCGTCAGCCCGAGGTCGGTGACGGGTGACGGGTGACGGGTGACGGGTGAAGGGTGAAGGTGACGGTGGCGGTGGCGGTGTCGTCGACGGCGGCGGGGTGAAGCCGGCCGGCGGGGACCGAGTCGAAGTTCACCAGGCCCGTCTGCGCTGCGTGGCGGTGCCGGGAGGGGCGGCGGGACACCCGGTATGTTCGATCCGAACATCCGACATGCGGAGCTGGCATGCAGAAGACAGGTGAACGGGCCGAGGAGGTGGAGGCGGCCGTCGCGGTACCCGTGGCGACCGAAGACGCCCCCGCACGCGGTCGGCCCCTGCCCTGGCCGCTCCTGTTCGGACCGGCCGTCCTCGCCGGTCCCGCGCTTCTCCTCCTCAGCCGGTGGCTGGACGAACCGGCCATGCAGGCATGGCGGACCGTCTGTCTCGCCATCACCGTGCAGGCCCTGCCGTTCCTGCTGCTGGGCACCGCGCTGTCGGGTGCGATCAACGCTTTCGTGCCGGCGCGGGTGTTCAGCCGGGTCCTGCCCCGGCGGCCCATGCTCGCCGTCCCGGTCGCCGGGGTCGCCGGTGTCGTGCTGCCCGGCTGCGAGTGCGCGTCGGTGCCGGTCGCGAACAGCCTGATCCGCCGGGGTGTCACCCCGGCCGCCGCCTTCGCGTTCCTGCTGTCGGCCCCCGCCGTGAACCCGGTCGTGCTGACCGCCACGGCCATCGCCTTCCCCGGCAACCCCGCCATGGTCCTGGCCCGGCTGCTCGCCTCGCTCGCCACCGCCACCGTGATGGGCTGGCTGTGGCTCTTGCTCGGCCGCGACGAATGGCTCAGGCCCGCCGTACGGCATACCGGGCACCAGCCGGGGCACAGCCGCTGGGAGGAGTTCCGGCTCGGCTTCCAGCACGACTTCCTGCACGCGGGCGGCTTCCTGGTCATCGGGGCCATGGCGGCGGCCACCTTCGATGTGACGGTCCCGCGTTCGGTACTCGACGCGTTCAGCGGCTCCCCGTGGCTCTCGGTGCTGTTCCTGGCCGGGCTCGCCATCCTGCTCGCGGTGTGCTCCGAGGCCGACGCGTTCGTGGCCGCCTCGCTCTCCGGCTTCTCTCCCGTCGCGCGGCTGGCGTTCATGGTGGTCGGGCCGATGGTCGACCTGAAGCTGATCGCCCTTCAGGCGGGTACGTTCGGCCGGGCCTTCGCGGTCCGCTTCTCCGCCACCACGACGGTCGTCGCGCTGGTGTGCAGCGCGCTGATCGGAGGGGCGCTGCTGTGAAACGGCCCGTCCAGGTGATCCTGCTCGTCCTCAGCGGCCTCGGCCTGCTGCAGGCCTCGCTCTTCACCGACCTGTGCCTCAGATACGTCAAGCCGAGCATGCGGCCGATGCTGATCGCCTCGGGGGTGCTGCTGCTTCTGCTGGGGCTGGCGGACGCGATGTCGCGTCGGGGGTCGAGCCGGCGCCTCGGGCACGCGGAGCGTCATGATCATGGTGGCCACGACGGCAACGTCAACGGCCATGGTGGCCACGACGACAGTGGTCACGGCCATGGTGGCCACGACGACGCCGGTCACGGCCACAACCACTCCACCGCGCCCCGTGTCGCCTGGCTGCTGCTGATCCCCGCCCTGAGTCTGCTCTTCTACGCCCCGCCGGCCCTCGGCGCGTACACCGCCTCCCGCGAGGCCACCAAGCCCGTCGCCAAGCAGAAGGACTTCGATCCCCTGCCCGCGACGTCGCCGATCCCGATGACCCTCTCCGACTTCACCAGCCGTGTGCAGCAGGACCGGGAGCAGGCCATCAAGGGACGCAGTGTCCAGATGACCGGTTTCGTCACGCCCATCAAGCCGGACGGCGGCTGGTACCTGACCCGGATCATCATTTCGTGCTGCGCGGCGGACGCCCAGTCCGTGAAGGTACGGATGTACAAGTCCGCAGCCCTGCCCGCCAACACCTGGGTGGCCGTCACCGGGACCTGGCACCCGGGCGGCACCCTGGGCACGTCGTCCGCCCCGGCCGCGCTCGACGCCCGTACCGTCGAGCGGATCACCCGGCCCGTGAACGCGTACACGGACGACCTTCCGCTCACACCTTCCCGCTGACGCTCACCGCACCCGTACAGCCCGTCGGGGCCTTTGCGCCGACGGACCCCTACGGCCTTCGCGTCGACGAGCCCCCAGCCGTCAGGGCGTGGGGGCGGCCGGGCTCGACCGCGTCCCCCGGTG
>CBFHCJ010000224.1:0-9440 GCA_965654005.1 uncultured Streptomyces sp.
CCGGGCCTGCGGCGGACAGTCTGGACGTGCGGCACCGTGTCGGCTTCGAGATACCCGGCCAGGTACTACGATCCGTCCTCTGGCGGCAGGGGATGGGCTCGGCCGCGACGGAGGGCTCGGAGGTCGTGGAGTGAGCAGCGAGCAGGAGCGGCCTCGGTTCCGGCGCCGTGCGAAGGAGCTTCCCGCGCCCTCCACGCCGGAGGCGTTGTTCGGGGAGCTGCCGCGCACGCCCGGCGGGCACGGCGCGCTGTGGTCGCATCAGGCGGACATCCTGCGCGACTACTCCTCGGCGGCGTTCCGGGACAAGGCCGATGTCGCCTTGGAGCTGCCGACCGGCTCCGGCAAGACGTTGGTCGGGCTGCTGATCGCCGAGTGGCGGCGCCGGTTCTTCAAGCACCGGTCGGTCTACGCCTGCCCGACCAAGCAACTCGCCCACCAGGTGTGGGAGGCGGCGCAGGCCCAGGGCGTTCCGGCTGCCCTGTTCGTCGGACGCACCCGCGACTTCGACGACCGGGACCTGGCCCGCTATGAGGGCGCCGAGGCCGTGGCCATCACGGTCTACAGCCACGTGTTCAACACCAACCCTGTCTTCGCCGGCGCCCAGAGTCTGCTGTTCGATGACGCGCACGCGGCGGAGAACTACGTCGCCGACGCCTGGGCGGTGGAGATCCCGGCCGGCACAGACCAGTTCAACGGGCTGATCGACGCCTTCGGTGAGGACCTGGACCGGCATCTGGTGGCCCGGCTCACGGATGGGCAGGCCGCGGAATCGGAGGTGCGGCTGCTGCCGGTGACGACGGTGGCCAGGCGCACCGAGGCCCTGGACAAGGTCCTGATCACCTTGAGCGGGGATGCGAAGTACCGGTTCAGCATGGTCCGGCAGCAGCTGCGCTCGTGCCTGTTCTACGTCAGCTCCCAGGGCTGGTACATCCGGCCGATGATCCCGCCGACGTTCGACCACGACGCCTTCACCGGCCCCGTGCAGCGGGTCTACCTGTCCGCGACCCTGGGCGAGGGCGGGGAGCTCGAGCGGGCCTTCGGCCGCAGTCCGATCGCGCGGGTCCGCGCGCCGGAGGGGTGGGAGCGGACCGGCAGCGGCCGGCGCTTCTTCGTCTTCCCCGACCTCGCCGAGACTGACGACCCGGTCTTCGGGCCTGCCGAGCCGGCCACGACGGCCGGGGACACGACGCCGGACGCGCCGGTCACGGAAGCGTCGGAGGGCGCGGCCGCGCAGAAGGGCGGCCTTGTCGGGCGGCTGGTTCGGCTGCGGGACAAGAGCGTGCTGCTGACTCCGGACGACCGGACGGCGCAGGCCATCGCCCGCAGGCTCGGGGTGCCGGCCGCCGAGCGGTTCCGTCCCGGCGAGGCCAAGACCGGACTGCGCCCGTTCATCGACGCCGAGCGGGGCATGCTCCTGGCCGCGAGCCGCTACGACGGCATGGACCTGCCCGACGAGACGTGCAACATCATCCTGACGCACGGCCTGCCCGACGCCGTCCATCTCCAGGACCGGTTCCTCATCACCCGGCTCGGCGCGAGCAACGTCGCTCTGGAGCGGGTGCGCACCCGAGTTGTGCAGGGCGCCGGGCGCTGCACCCGAGGGCCGCGGGATTTCGCGCTCGTCATCGCCGTCGGCCGCGAGTTGCAGCGGTTCCTCTCCCGTACGGACGTCCGCGCGGGGATGCCGCCCGAGCTGCAGGCGGAGATCGCCTTCGGCCGGGAGAACAGCGAGGTGCCCGCCGACGACCTGGTCGCGCTCGCGCAAAGCGCCCTGGACCGCGACCACATCTGGCAAGAGGACGCCGAGCCGTACATCACCGAGCTACGCAACGAGGCGACCAAGGAACTCCCCCCGTACGCGGGGAAGCTGGCGGGCAGCGTGCGCCGGGAGATCGCCGCCTGGCAGGCCGCGTGGCAGCAGGACTTCGACCGCGCCTCCCGCGAAGCCGTCGAGGTCCTCAACCAGCTCACCGGCCAGGAACTGCGCCCCTACCAGGCCCTGTGGGCCTACCTCGGCAGCGCCTGGGCCTTGCTCGCCGTCGACGCGCCGGCCGCCGCCGAACGCGCCGAACAGCTGATGCGCCGCGCCCGCCAGGCCGCGAACCGGACCACCTGGCTCCGCGAGATCGAAGGCCCCGGCGCCACCGCCGGCGACCTGGACGTCCTGGACGCCGAGGGCATCGACGGCGTCATCGCCGCCCTGGCGACGCCGCGCCTGAAGAGCACCGCCAAGTTCAACGAGCTCGTCAACAGCATGATCCGCGCGCTGGGAGATCCCGACGCCACCGGCTACGAGCAAGCCCTCGTCGCCCTGGGCGACCTCCTCGGCGCCCGCTCGTACAAGCCGCAGGGCCAGGGACGCACCGACGCCGCCTGGATGTGGCCGTCCTCCTGGATCACGATCGAGGCCAAGAGCGAGCAGAAGGCCGAGGGCGGCATCAGCCTGAAGTACATCCGCCAGGCCAACACCCAGCTCGACCTCCTCGCCGCCGACGAAGGCCTCGACGAGCCCGCACCCGGCAGCATCACCGTCATCGCCTCCCCCCGCAGCATGGTCGACGACGACGGAGTGAAAGTCGCCCGCGACCACCTCCACCTGTCCTCCCCCACCACACTCCTCGCCTTCGCCCAGCGCACCGTCCGTGCGTGGACCGAGATCCGCGGCGCCGCGCCAGCCGGCGTCGACAACGACAGCCTGCGCGCGGTCGTTCAGGAGACGCTCGCCGCACACCGAGTACTGCCTTCCCAGGTGCGCGACGAGCTGAGCGCAGACCCCATCCGCCGATGACCCACACGCTCAAGCCGGTCCCCGATGCGCCACTGCCCCGAAGGCGAGCACGGCGGCAGGATGGCGACCACCGGAAGGACCCCTTGAAGTGACCCAACACGACGCGGTCCGCGCGGCGGTGTTCTCTGCCGGATCGTGGGGCACGGCCGTCGCCAAGATCATGGCTGATGCCGGCACCGACGTGGTCCTCCACGCGAGGCGCAGCGAGGTCGCCGACGCGATCAACGTGACACACCGCAACCCCGGCTACTTTCCTGACGTCGAACTGCCCACCACCGTGACCGCCACGACCTCCCCGGCCGCCGCGCTAGACGGCGCGGACTTTCTCGTACTGTCCATCCCCGCGCAGTCCCTGCGGGAATGCCTCGCCGCATGGGCGCCGCACATCGGGGCCGACACCCTGATCGTGTCGCTGATGAAGGGCATCGAACGCGACACCGGCCTTCGAGCAAGCGAGGTCATCACCGAGGTAACCGGCATCCCGGCGGAGCGGGTGGCAGTGCTGTCCGGACCGAACCTCGCGCAGGAAATCATGGCTGGGCAGCCCGCTGCGGCGACCGCCGCCTGCCCCGACGAAGCTGTCGCGATCCGCGTGCAGCAGGCGTGCCACACCAACTACTTCCGGCCCTACACCAGCACCGACGTGATCGGCTGCGAACTCGGCGGCGCCGTCAAGAACGTCATCGCACTCGCGGTCGGCATCGCCTCCGGCATGGACCTGGGTGACAACGCCACCGCGATGCTGATCACCCGTGGCCTGGCCGAGACCACCCGGCTCGCCGTAGCCATGGGCGCCCACTCCGCCACCCTCGCCGGACTGGCCGGCCTCGGCGACCTCGTCGCCACCTGCACCTCACCGCTCTCCCGCAACCGCACCTTCGGCACCCACCTCGGCACGGGCATGAGCGTCGTAGAAGCGACCGCCGCCACCCAGCAGACCACCGAAGGCGTCAAAAGCGCAGCGGCGATCCTCGCCCTGGCCCACACCCACAACGTCGAGATGCCGATCACCGACGTGATCACCGCCCTGCTGAACGGAAAAGTCACGCTCGACCAGGCCACGGCCGCGCTGATGCAGCGCCCGCCCAAGCCCGAGCGCTGACCTCCGGCATACCGCGAACACAAGGACACCCTTCCGCGAGGTCACCCACCGCCTCGAACGCGGCCCGCACCAGCGGCTGAACCCTGCCGGATTGCCCCCGCCATGCCTCTGCACATGCAGGACGTCGACCTGGCCCACGAGGTTGCCCGCACAATCGAGAAGAACGGCAATCGCGAACACGTGCCCGGAACCAACGGCACGCTCCAGCGGGTCGAGAGGTAGCTGTCCCCGCGCTGAGGACCGGAGCGGTGGATCGCCGCTCAGTGCGGCAGCCCGAAGGTCTTCAGCGGCATGGGAAGGAGGGACTCGGTGACGGATGCGCTGATCGAGGCGTTCACTCGGGTGCGGAACACGCCATACGCCACGGATGGCGCGTTCTCGGGTGCGCAGTTGATGTCGATCGGTCGGGGCAACTGCGTGGCCAAGGCCGAGTGCCTCATGGCCCTCTTCCGTGACCTGAGGGTCTCGGTGCGGCGGGTGCGGTGGTTATACCGGCTGCCTGACGAGCCGCCAGAGGTGGCCTTGCTGCCGACTCCATCTGATGTGCACACCGCCATGGAAGCCCATCTTGGCGGCCGGTGGGTGCTCGTCGATGCAACCCACGATCCGGCCCTGTCCGTTGCCGGGCTCACGGTCGCTTCCTGGGACGGGAAGAGTCCGACACCGCCGGCCTACGAGGCTGAGGGGCTCCTTTGGCGGCCAGGTGATCGTGAGCCCGAACCTCAACTTCCCGCCATCCCCGAGGAGTCGGCAGGACGGCGCTACCAAGCCGCCTACAACCGGTGGCTCGAATCATTCCGCCGCAACGGGGCTCAGACCCCGCTGCCCTAAGGCGGGACGAAAGCGCCCAGAATGAGGGGTCCGTCCGGTCAACGCTGAGGACATGGCCACCACCGGAAGCGCGGCATACGTGCGGGTGTATCGGCCACTGACGGATCCGTCGGCGCTGCAACGCGGTCGGCGGTCAGACCGATCTTGCCCGGGTGAACACAGGCCGGCTCCCCCGCAGCGGTGTATCGGTGTCCGTCGACCGGGTTGAAGGGCGCTTCCCGGCACGGCCGATCGAAGATGACGAAGCGCTCGCGCGGATACCGCAGAGCAGGGCAGATTCCGCACAGGCCGTGGTCCGAGTCAGGGTCGACGTGGGGCGGGCGACCGTCCATGCCGCTGCAGCGTAGCGGTCACGTCCGCGCGATTCCGCTCGTCGAAGCGGCCGTGAGCCCAGCTCGGGCCGGGCGGGTCACCGTAGAGCGCGCTCGAACATTGAACGGTGAGCGTTGACGAAGTCGTGTTCGCGCCAGCTCCAGGCGACGCGCGCTGCGATGACGTCCTCCTTGGGACGGAGGTCGGAGGGCCCGGGAGTCCACTCAGACCAGAACCGTGCGTTGCGGATCTGTCGCTGCAAGATGGCGTCGACGAGGCCACGGCGTCCGCGGGCACCGAGTCCGTATCCATCGGCCAAAACCCGTACCTGGTCGGCTTGTTCAGGCACCGGCGGAGCTGTGTCCTTAGATGCGATACACCAGGACCAGGTTGCGTACGCTACGTCTTCGAGGGGATCACCAGGAGCGGCGGTGTCGAAGTCGATGAAGGCCACCGGCGTGCCATCACGGAAAATCGTATTGTTCGGCCCGGGATCGTGGTGGCAGACGACCGGGTGTGGTCCGGCCAGGCTGCTGCCTCGGGTTGCGTCGTGCAACGAGCGGAGCAGGGCACCGGCTGCGGCCACCTGAGCGTCGGTCCACCGCTGGAACTTGGCGGGGACGTAGCCAGGGAGATAGCTGAACGTGTCACGTCCGACCTCGTCAACGCCCAGGTATCGGGGTGCACCGGCAAACCCACGCTGCTCGAGGTGCCGCAGCAGCCGTGCAACGAAGTGCGACGATGCTGAGGCGGGCCGGCGAACCGTGTCGCCTACCCGCACGACGCCGTGGGTGATGCGCCCCCCAATGAGGGGCATCTCGGTCTCATGTCCGCCATGCACCTGAGGCACCCTCTCCCGAATCGGCTCAAGGCCACACCCACCGATATGGCAGACGGGTCATGTTGGCAGCTGTGCGCACCACGGCCCAGTGTGTCGTCCCCACCGGTGCCGCGACGCGAGGCGTCGCTAGGCGGGCACCGCAAGGACGGCGGCCAGTTCGTCAACCAAGGCGATCAGCCGATCGAACTCCGCTCCATGTCCGCCACGACGGAAACCGCGGCGGCGGCCGCGCCGTACGCAGCTTGCACCGCGTTCAGATGTGCCCAGCGTCGCGCGCGGTCGAGCTCGGCGGCCTCAGCGAAGACGCCGAGAGTGCGGCGGATCGACCCGGCGAGTCCTCGGGAACGACGACTGACCGGTTCCGCGGGTTCACGTCGCCGTGGATGAGGGTGTCCGGCTGGTGATGAGCCAGTTCGTGGACCGTTGCAAGCGCGGGCGGCAGCGCGCGGGGAAACTCCTGCCCGTCCTGGCGGAGCCGCTCACCCCGCGCATTGGGCTGGACGCAGCGAGTCTGAAGCCTCGTACCTGAGGCGCCCGCCCCTCATTGCCAGGTGGGCATAACAGGGCCGGGCTTGTGGGTCGCTCAACGTGATCACGGGAAGGGTTTGCTCATGGATCTGGATCTAAACGGGTATGAGGCGCTGATCATGGATTGGGACGGCACCTTGGTCGACTCCCAGCCCCTGAACTACAGGAGCCTGGCCGAAGCTCTCCGAGCGCACGCTGTCGACTTACCTCAGGACTGGTACCGCGAGCGTGTGGGGACGTCGGTGGACGGACTGCTGGAGGAACTGGGTGTCTCGGTGCCGCTGGCCGACGTTCTCGACCGCTGCGGCGAACTGATCATCCGTGATCTGTCCTCGTTGAGGCCGTTCGAGACGGTCGTTGGGTGGGTGGAGAGCGCGCGTGCGCGTGGCCTGGCCTGCGCGGTGGCCTCTGGCGGCGGGGGTGCCGTCGTCCGGGCGGGCATCGCCGCCACAGGGCTTGCGCACCTGTTCGACACTGTGGTGACCCGGGAGGACGCGGTCCGGGGCAAGCCGGCCCCGGACCTGTTCCTTGAGGCGGCGCGGCGGCTTCAGGTGCCGCCGCAGCGTTGCCTCGTCGTCGAGGACGCGAAGGAAGGGCTCACGGCGGCACGGGAGGCGGGCATGCACGCGGTCGACGTGCGCCCGTACGTGACATGCAGCTGGTGATCCACTCGGCTCAGGCGGCGAGGAGGACGTGCAGTTCCTCCCCGAACTCGGCGACGGCGGAGTGCTGGGGGTAGCGCCGCTGCAGGGTGCGATCGAGTTGCTGGGCGCGGCCGCGGACGGAGTCGACCAGGCGACCGCTGGCGAGGGCTTCGCGGGCCATGGCGATGGCGGCGTCCGGCTCGCCGAGTGCCGAATGTGCCTGGGCCAAGTCCAGTTGGGCGATCGCCAGCCGCGTCGGGGCCTGGAAGGGGCCCGGGAAGGCCTGGTAATGGCCGATGGCCTCCTCGGCGGCGGCGCGCGCCCGGTCGGCGTGGCCGAGCCAGACGTAACTGGAGGCGTCGTAGGAGGTGATCCGCACTGCGTCCGCGGCGAACAGTCCTGCCCCGTGGAGCGGCAGCCGCTGCTGGTGGTTGTGGGCGCGGACGGCGGCTTGCTCGAAGTCATCTGCCTTGCCGAGGCGGGCGTAGGCGCGGGCGAGTTGGGCGGATAGCCGTACGGCGGCGTTGCCGTTGCGGGGGGCGACGGCCATGCCCCGGGTCGCCGCCACGAGGGCGTCCAGGGGCCGGTTGTCGTACAGGGCATGGGTGCTGCGAACGTCTTCGGCCCAGGCGCCGACCTCATGAACGCCCGACTGCTCGCTCTGTGTCCAGGCGTCGTCGCAGTAGGCCTGGACGAGGTCGCCTTGTCCAAGGTCGTGTGCGATCCAGGCGAGGATCACCGAGAGCATGCCGGCGTGGCGGGCCAGTTCACGTGCTTCGCGCAGGGAGTGCCGGTGCTCGTGCTGGAGGGTGAAGACGTGGTGCCGCTGGCGGGCGGCCGTGGGCCATAGTTCCCGCGGCGGTTTGGAAGAGTAGGTGGTGCCTAAGCGGTCGACGGTGTTCTCGAGTTCCGCGAGGCCGGTGGGGTCGAGCTGGGTCAGGGTGGCGTGGTGGGTGTAGGCGCGGGCGGTGTCTGCGCTGGCGGCTCCCGGCGTCATGAGCGGAGCCAGAGCCGTGCCGCCGATCAGTGCGAGGGCGGTGCGTCGCTTCGTGGGATCATCACCTGCTTCGCCGGGCGTCGCGACAGGCGACGCGGGATGGTCAGAGCCGCGACCGGATGCCGCGCTGGGGTCCATACCCAGATCCGCGGGGGTCAGAGCCTGAGCGAGGCCGCACAGGGCGTTTTCGTGTGTGCGCTCAGGTCAGCGCAGGCCGTCTGTGTCGTCGTGCTCTTCGCCGACTGGGAGTGGCCGACGGTCGTCCCCCGGGTCCTCGCTGTAGATGACCGCGGAGACCACGCTGTCGTAGGCGCCGTTGAGGCCGTTGCCGCTTGTGCCGAGCATGTTCTCCCAGTCGATTCCCATGCCTACGAGCCTAGACCGTATGGAGAACCGGCGCCTCGCTCGCAAGTTGGCGCGGGTTGCCGCCACTCTGAGTGACGGTAGAGCCGCAATTGCGGGATGTGCCGGTCATGTTCGAGCGTACGTATGCCGGGCTGGATGTTCACGCCCGCTCGGTCGTCGGGGCCGCGATCGATGGAGTTTCCGGGGAGATCCGGTCGCTGCAGCTGGCGCCGCAGACGGAGGCGGTGGGGGCCATCGAGCAGATGGCCGCCGTCTCGCCGTTCGCGCCGCTGGTGGGGCGCTGGGGTGCCTGCGCGGGGTCAGCGCACTGACTGCCTTCGGGCTGGCCGTCGAGGTCGGCGACTGGCATCGCTTCACCGGCGCCACCATCAGCCAAAATATCGCCCTGCCCTGCACGTTTCCGGTTCATCTCTCAGGCCCGCGGCGGCGCCGGAGACGGCGTCTCAGGCGTCGGCCACTGCCCGTACAGGGGCACGGCCTCGAACACGTCGTCCTGCTGGGCGCCGGCCAGGGCGTCCGCGCGGGTGTACGTGGTGTCGGTGAGCTGGGAGTCCGGGGACCATCGGCCCTCTTCGTTGCGGCGGGCCCTGGAGACTCCGCCGCGCTTGAGGTCGTTGTTGGCGCCCACTCGCAGCGAGTGCGAGCGCACCGGCAGCCCGCCGATGATCTCCTTTCCGGCGGCGGCCGCCCGGGTCTGGATGATCGTGTTGATGGTGCGTCCGGACAGGCGCAGGCCTCGGACGGTGGCGTGGGCGCGGCCGAGTTGGAGGTTGCCCTTC
Source organism: uncultured Streptomyces sp. (assembly GCA_965654005.1). Classification (GTDB taxonomy): domain Bacteria; phylum Actinomycetota; class Actinomycetes; order Streptomycetales; family Streptomycetaceae; genus Streptomyces. Next base: position 9,189 of record CBFHCJ010000224.1, read on the forward strand.
TTGGTCAGGGCACGCAGGAAGGGCAGGTGAGGGGCGTCCGCGCCGAGTTCGGCGAGGTCGGCTTTCCAGGCGGCGACGCGGGCGGCGAAGCGCAGGTCGTCGCGGTCGGCGTAGAAGCGCCAGGCGGCGGTCTTCGCGTCGGTGGTCTTGGTCTTGGCGACCCGGACCCATACCCCGGGCCGCGGGCCGGTGAGGGTCGGGCGTAGGTCGGCGTTGGGTAGGTCAGCGATCTCGATGCCGCGCAGCAGCAGC
>CBFHCJ010000225.1:0-9429 GCA_965654005.1 uncultured Streptomyces sp.
CGCCCCGGCCTGGCGGGCCAGGACACGGCTGACGTCGGTGACACCGCCGTGGAAGAAGACGTTGTCCACCACGAGCAGGCCCCCGGGACGCATGCGTGGCACCAACTCGTCCCAGTACGCGACGTAGTTGTCCTTGTCCGCGTCGATGAACACCATGTCGACGTGCGGCTCGGCCGGCAGCCCCCGCAGCGTCTCGATCGCGGGCGCGATCCGCAGCTCGATCCGCTCGGCCACCCCCGCCTTCGCCCACGCCTCCCGCGCGTACTCCGTCCACTCCTCGGAGACGTCGCAGGTCAGCAGCGTTCCGTCGGGCGGCAGCGCCTGCGCCATGGACAGCGCCGACAGCCCGGTGAAGGTACCGACCTCGACGACCCGCCGGGCCCCGGTCAGCCGCACCAGGAAGGCCAGCAGCGGCCCCTGCTCCTCGGCCACCTGCTTGCCGGCCACCAGGGGCAACCGGGTGTGCGTGACCTCGATGAGCATCCGCTGCACGGGGTCCAGCGGCGGGTTGTGGCCGAGCATGTACGCGTACAGCTCGTCCGTCAGCGGTGTCCCGTTCCCCTTGGCCACGCGGCCCTCCTCAGACTCAGCCCCCGAGGTCCTCAGCGCGCTCCCGGCTCTGCGCGCCCCTCCACCGTAGTCCTCTTCGCTGTGAGAACCGCGTCGGCTACGCCTCCCGCGCCGCCTTGAGGAACTCCCGCAGTATCCGCTCCCCGGCCACCACACCCCGGTCCGGCAGGGCGCTGATCCCCGGTGCCGTCCAGTCGGTGTCGGCCAGTTCGCCGTGGCCGGGGCGCCAGCCGCGGTCCGCGGCCAGCAACAGGTCGGCGTCGAGCAAGGAGTCACCGGCGGCGAGCGTCAGCACGGCGCCGGTGCGGCGGGCGACCTCGCGCACGGCCGCGCTCTTGGTCAGCGGCCCCGGCACGACGTAGATCTTGCGGCCCTGCAGCGACACCGTCCAGCCGCGGTTCTCGGCCCAGGCGCCCAGTTCCCTCACCCATTCCTCGGGCAGCAGCTCGCGTTCGACGACGAGGTAGGCGAAGAGGTCCTCGGCGACACGGTGCTTGCGCACCCAGGCCGGGTCCGCGCCGGCCGCCAGATGCTCCAGCACCTCGGCCAGCGGCGCGCACTCGTCGGCGAGCCGGGCGAGCACCGCCGCGTGCCAGTCGAGATCGGGGACGCCGTCGACGAGGAGATGGCCGCCGTTCGCGCAGATCGCGTACGGCGGGGTGGGACCGGGCAGGTTGATGCGCTGGTACTGCTTGCGGGTGCGGGTCGTGGTCGGCACGAACACCGTCCGGTCGCCGAGGTCGGTGAGCAGCCCGGCCGCGGTCTCGGTCATGTACGACAGGGGCCTGCTCTCGTGCACCTCGACGCACAGCAGCCGGGGCGCCCGCGCGTCCGGCATGGTCAGCGCGAGCGCGGCGGACGAGTAGATCAGCGTACGGTCGAGGTCGCTGGCGACCAGCACGGGGTTCATACGGCCACCGCCTTGCCGTCGACGCCGGTGGCGCCCCGGGTGTACTTGGGGTGGATCAGCCCCACGCAGGTGTACGGGAGGTGGTCGACCTCCTCGACGGGCACTCCGCGCTGCTCGGCCAGCAGACGTACGTGGTCGAGGTCGGGGCCCTCCCCCAAGCTCTCGGCTCCGCTCGAGCAGGGGGCACCCCCATCCGCCCGGACGAGGATCTTCCAGGGCACCCGGCGCAGCAGGACCCGGGTGGTCTCGCCGACGCCCGGCTTGACGAGGTTCACGTCGTGGATGCCGTACTCCTCGCTGATGCGTTCCACCGCCGCCCAGCCCTCCCAGGTCGGTGTGCGGTCACCGGAGAGCAGTTCCTTGGTCTGCGCGGCGACCGCCTCCTCGACCTCGGGGAAACGGGCGGAGACGGCGTCGAGGAAGACGATCGAGAGGTCCGCGCCGGCGAGTTCGCGGTAGAACTTCGCGCCGTGGTAGTCGTGCGGGCCGACCAGGTCGGCCCGCAGGACGGTACGCGAGATCAGCCCGGAAACCGTCGAGTTGAGGCAGGCTGACGGGATGAGGAAGTCCGCCCGGGTGCCGTACGTCCGCACGCACGAGCCCGGGTCGGCGAGCACCGCGATCTCCGGGTCGAAGCCGGTGACGCCGTCGGTAGTCTCGAACTCCTTGATGGCGTCGGCCAGTTCGCGGGTGATGGCGCCCTTGCCGGTCCAGCCGTCGACGAAGACGACATCGGTGGGGTCGTGGCGGTCGGCGAGGTAGCGGAGGGCGTTGGCGTCGATACCGCGACCGCGCACGATCGAGACGGCGTAGTGCGGCAGGTCGAGGCCGTACCGGTGCTGGGCCCAGCGGCGCATCAGGACGCCGACGGGGGTGCCGGCGCGGGCGAGCGACACCAGGACGGGTCGGGGGGACCGCTCGGCGAGGATGGTCTCGGTGACCACGCCGACGGCCTGCGCGAGCCGCGCGGCCGACAGCTCCAGTGCCGCGTGGAACAACTCCTGGTACTGCTCGCTCGGCTGGTACTCCACGGGCAACGACTCGGCGTAGTGCGCGCCGCCGCTCTGGATCGCCTCCTCGCGCTCCTCCGTCGGCGCCTCCAGGGTGACGTCCGACAGGTCCCGCAGCAGCCAGCCGACCTCGTCGGGCGCATACGAGGAGAAGGCGGGGCCTCGGAGGGGCTCGGACAGCATGGCGGGCCTTTCAGGGACGTACGACGGTACGACGGCGAGCAGGACGTGGGGGGTGTGGGCGGCGAGGCGGTCCAGCAGTCCGCCCGGGGCGTGCAGTGCGGGCGTGTCGGCCAGGGAGTCCACGACCGCGACGACGGCGTCGAAGCCGGCGCCGGCGACGTTGTAGGCGTAGCGCTCGCCGGGGCCGTCGGCCGGGTCGTCGTGGGCGGGGAAGACGATGCGGCTGCGTATCGCGTAGCCGGGGTCGTCGACCGCGAGGACGGGCGAGCGGGTGGTCGTGGAGTAGCGGACCTCGGCGGCCACGACCTTCTCCAGCTCACCGGCGAGCCGCAGCGGCGCGTACATCAGCTCCTCGAAGCCGAGCACGAGCACGCGGCGCGCCTCCCGGGGTATCGCCTCGGCGAGCCTCGCGGCCATGCCGGGCAGCGCACGCTCGAGCCGCACCCGGTGCTCGGGATTGAACCCGTGCCGCCCGCCGTCGGGCAGACCGGTGGGCCAGCCGAGGTCGACGCGGGTGGTACGGGAGTGGGGGTGCTGGACGGGGGTGGCGGAGTGCGTGGGGGTGGCCGGGCGGCCGGGGGCGGGTGACTGGGCGGGGACGGCCGAGCGCCCGGGAGCACCCGACACCCCGGGAACGGCCGATTGCGCGGGGACGACCGACGGGGCCGCGGCGGACTCGTGCTGTGCGACCAGCGCCTGGCCCTTCTGCAGCACCCCCTCCGGAAGCCTCACCGTGCCCGCCGCCGTCGCCACCAGGTCGATGCGGGCGCCGAGCTCCCGTCCGAACTCCTCCAGCCGGCCCAGGTCCGCCGCCGAGCGCATGTCGACGAGTGCCACGACGACGTACCGCTTCCTCGGGTACCGCTCGTGGAGGTCGCGGATCGTGTTCATGACCGTGTTGCCGGTCGAGAACTCGTCGTCGACCAGGACCAGCGGGCCGTCCCCGGCCAGCAGCGCCGGGTCCTGCGGCAGCAGCAGGTGCGAGGTGGCATGGGAGTGGGACTCCTCGAAGCCGCCGGCGCGGGTGACGCCCTCGACCGGGCGGCGCGTGGAGTGCAGGTAGGGCGCGCAGCCGAGGCCGTCCGCCACCGAGTGGCCGAGGCCCGTGGCCGTCTCCGCGTACCCGAGGACGACCGCGCGGCCCGCCCCCGAGCTCTCGGCACCCAGCAGATCCCGCACCCGGCGGCCGAGCGCGAGCCCGTGGCCGTGGACGACGGACGGGGACTGCGGGACGTGCTTGCCCAGCACGTTGGAGACGAGCAGATGCGCCCGCTTGGGGTTGCGCCGCAGCGCGAGCCCCAGCAGCTCGGTCAGCTTCTCGTCGCCGACCAGTTCGACCCCGAGCCGCTCGGCGACCCACGTCCCGGACCAGACGGCGTTGTCCCAGTTCTTCATCAATTCCTTGTCAGTACGGTGTGGGGCGGTGGCTCGGTCGCTCAGCCGGGAAGCCCGGCGGCCAGCAGGTCCACGAAGCCGATGTCCTCGTTCGCGACACCGAAGACCTCGGCGCGCTGGAGGGTGCGCTCGGCCCAGGCGCGGTGCGGCTTCACCTCGTTCATCTTGTTCGTGTACGCGGAGCGCAGCACGCCCCCGCCGAGGCGCTCGGGCCGCAGGATGTCCTGTGCGTCGCTGAACTCCTCGTGGCTGACCACCGACAGCGCGTGCACGGGCATGACGTGCGAGGGGTGGATGCAGGTCTTGCCGAGCAGTCCGTTGGCGCGGTCGAGGGCGATCTCGCGCAGCAGCCCGTCCATGTCGTGCTCGATGAGCGCCTCGCGCAGTTCCTCGACCTCTCCCTCCAGGAAGGGGCTGCGCCGCAGCTGCGGCTTGAACATGCGCTCCTGGGCCCGGAAGTACTCCCACACGGGCCCGGTCACCGTGAACCCGGTGCCGTCGGCACGCCCGAGGACGTTCACGACGTCGGCGATCACGGAGGCGACGATCTGGATGTCGTACGCGGTCATGTCGGGCGCCCGGCGCAGGCCGTACGAGGAGCAGAAGTCGGTGACGCCGAGACGCAGCGCGAGGACGCGGTCGCGCCACTTGTCGACCGTACGGGAGATGCCGTCCAGAGTCTCCCGGCGCGTCTCCAGGTAGAGCAGGTCGGGCGACTCGAGGACGGGCATGGCGAACAGCCGGCGCCCGCTCGCCGACTCGGCCGCGGTCAGCGCCTCCAGGAACGGGACGCCCCGCTCCTCGGTGAACTTCGGCAGCACGAACCCGGACAGCAGCCGCGCGGCCGGGCCCAGCCGGGCGACCAGGTCCGGTATCTGCTCGGGGAGGCGGACGCGGATGAAGAGCAGCGGGGGCTCGGCATCGACGGGGGTGCTTCCCGCTCGAGCGGAACCGAGAGCTTGGGGGAGGGAGGCGAGGGCAGTGAACTGCCGGACCAGGTTCTCCTCGGCATCCACGACGTCCGCGTCGTCGATGGAGTCCTCCAGGCACAGCACCATGGAGACCACGCCGCGACCCGCCTGCTTGATCACGTCGTCGGCGAGGTGGGGCCGGGTCGCCGGGCTGTACAGCGTGGCTCCGAGGGCCGCCGAGAGGACGCGGGCGGGAGAGTCGGCGGTGAAGACCGCCGGCTCCCGGTAGAAGAGGCGCTGGCGCCCCTCAGGGGCGATGTGCCCGAAATGACGCATATGACTCCCCCGTGGTGCTGGCTTGGTACTGGACGGCCCGAAAAGGCATGGCCGGTAATAGTACGTAGAACCTCATGTCCTGGGTTCCCCTTCGGCATGAAGTTCAGGTAACTCGACTGTGTCGGTGCCACATCGGTGCTACGTCGGAAACCCCATCGGGACTCCGTCATCGCCACGTCGGGGCCGTGCCCGGGTGTCCACCCCCGCGTTGTCGTGACCAGGACCGAGAAGGCAGGATGACGCCATGACGCACGCGATGCTGAAAGGGTCGAACGTACCGCTCGAGGCCACGGCGGTACGGGCGGTGCTGCGCTGGGCCACGGGCCAGGGCGTCCCGGAGGTCGACGCCTCGGCGCTGCTGCTCGGCCCCGACGGTCGTGTGCGGTCGGACCAGGACTTCGTCTTCTACAACCAGCCCCGGCATCCGTCCGGGACGGTCCGGCTGATCGGCAAGAAGCGGGAGTCGGACGGGCTGACCGAGACGATCCAGACGGATCTGGCGGGGATCGAGCCCGGTGTGGGACGAATCCTGCTGGTCGCCTCGGCCGACGACGTCACCTTCGACCGGGTACAGGGGCTGCGCGTCCTGCTGTACGACGCCACTGTCGCCGACGGTGAACCGCTGGCGTACTTCGACATCAAGCCGGAGACGGGCGCGGAGACGGCGCTGATCTGCGGGGAGCTGTACCGGCGGGGCGAGGGCTGGAAGTTCCGGGCGCTCGGCGAGGGCTACTCGAACGGGCTGAAGGGCCTCGCGAACGACTTCGGCATCTCGGTGGACGAGTCGGAGACACCGGAGGCCGACGGGGGCACCCCAGCTCACGCGGAGCCGAGAGCGGGGGAGGGTTCGGTCCCCGCGGCCACGCCGGAGGTGTCGATGCCGTTGCCGCCGGAGCAGCCCGTGACGGGGCAGTCGGCGTACGGGTATCCGCTGGCGCCTCCGCAGCCGACGCAGCAGCCGGCGTACGGGCACCCCCAGCCGGCCGGCCGGCCCGCGTACGGCTACCCGCAGCCCCAGACGGCCGCGGCCCCCGCACCGGCGTACGGCTACCCGCCCACGGCCGCGCCGCCCGTCCAGGACCCGAACTTCAAACTGCCGCCGCAGGGACCGCAGTTCATCGGGCGGTAGCGGCGAGCTTCCCGACGGCCGACGCGGCACGGTCGCCCGCGACCGCGCGGCCGGCTCAGGCCTTCGTCTTGTAGCCCCTGCCCCACTGCAGGCCCCAGCCGTACAGCCGGTCCAGTTCCGCCTGGAAGCCGTAGACGAACTTCACCTCGCGGCGGACCACGATCTCGCCCTTGACGTTCTCGATCATCACGACCGCGCAGGAGCGGGCCTGCGGATGGCGTTCGTCGAGGCCGATCTCGATGCGCGGGCCGTTGCTGGGGAAGAGCGTGACGTGCGCGTGCGTGCGGTCGAAGGCGGGCGTCTGGTCATAGATGTAGACGAATATCAGCAGCCGCTTGAAGTCGTCCCGGTGGTCGAGGTTGACGAAGATCGTCTCACCGGACCCGGAGCCGAACCGGTCGTCGCCGCTGAGCTTGATGTACGGCGGGTCGTTGAGCTCCCCCAAGAAGTTGCCCAGCGGCTGCACCACGCCCTTCGTGCCGTCGGTCAGCTCGTACATGCAGCCCAGGTCGAGGTCGACGTTGACCATGCTCTGGGTGTGCGCCTGCACGACCTCCGGCGTGAACAGCCGGAGGGGACGGCGCAGCAGACTGCCCCGCTCGGGGGCGCCGATGTCCGAGGTCCGCATCCGCCACGACAGGTTGATGCGGAGGTTGCCGGTCGCCGCCCCCTGCTTGGTGAGCGAGACCCGGTGGTGCCGTTTGGTCAGTTCGATGGCGTTGGTCGCCGCGCTGCCGGAGTCGAACTCCATCGCCCGCCCGCGCCACACGCCGTCCCAGAAGCCCATGCCCGCCCCCTGTAGTACCCGGTCGACAGCCGCGGGGCGACCGCCGAGGACGTCTCCTCGTGGCCGCCCTGCCCAGAACGTTCCTCACCCTGTGGGGTGTCACACCCGGGACGAGACCTCAGCCGTCTCGTCGTCCGAGGTCGCCTCTTTTCCCCCGGCCTCGGCGAGCGCCCGGTTGCGGCGCACGGAGGACCAGAAGGACCAGGCGATCAGGACCACGCCGACGAGACCGGTGATCACCTCGTTGATCTCGTACTGGATGGTGACCATGAGGATCACGGCCAGCGCGCCGATCGCGTAGTGCGCGCCGTGCTCCAGGTAGACGTAGTCGTCGAGGGTGCCCTGGCGGACCAGGTAGACCGTCAGCGACCGGACGTACATCGCGCCGATGCCGAGGCCGAGCGCCATCAGGACGATGTCGTTCGTGATGGCGAAGGCGCCGATCACACCGTCGAAGGAGAAGGACGCGTCCAGGACCTCCAGGTAGAGGAACATGAAGAACGCGGCCTTGCCGGCGAGGGCGATCGCCGAGCGGTCCTTGCCCCGGCGCCTGGCCTCTTCCTCCTCCTCGTGCTCCCGCTCCTCCTCTTCCTCCAGCCGGTCCTCGAAGAAACCGGAGAGACCGCCGACGATCATGTACGTGATCAGGCCGGCGATGCCGGAGATCAGGACCGTCTGTGCCTTGTCGACATGCGCGCCGCCGTGCTGGTGGGCGTGGGCCGCGAAGGTCATGGAAGCGATCAGTAGGACGATGAGCGAGATGCAGACCGACAGCATGTCGACCTTGCCGAGCTTGGCGAGCGGACGCTCGATCCAGCGCAGCCACTGGATGTCCCGGTCCTCGAAGATGAAGTCCAGGAAGATCATCAGCAGGAACATGCCGCCGAAGGCGGCGATCGCCGGATGGGCGTCGGTGACGAGCTGCTGGTACTGGTCCTTGTCGGTCAGCGCCAGATTGACCGCGTCTATCGGGCTCTTCTTCGCGGTGACCGCGACGATGACGACGGGGAAGACCAGTCGCATACCGAAGACGGCGATCAGTACACCCACCGTGAGGAAGATCTTCTGCCAGAAGGCATTCATCTTCTTCAGGATTCCGGCGTTGACCACCGCGTTGTCGAAGGACAACGAGATCTCGAGGATGGACAGGATCGCCACGACACCGAAGGCGGTCCACCCCCCGTAGAGAACCGCTAGGGCCAGGCCGACCGCGGTGACCACGAACGACCAGCCGAAGGTTTTCAGAAGCACTGGCTACCCAATCCGTATGTGTACGGGGCTACCCGTCGCCGTACCCGGCTTTACGAAACATTGACTCCGAAGTCTAGAGCGATGCCGCGGAGGCCGGACGCGTACCCCTGTCCCACGGCGCGGAACTTCCACTCGGCGCCGTAGCGGTACACCTCGCCGAAGATCATGGCCGTTTCCGTGGAGGCGTCCTCGCTGAGGTCGTAGCGGGCGAGTTCCTGGCCGTCGGCCTGGTTGACGACACGGATGAATGCGTTGCTGACCTGGCCGAAAGTCTGTCCGCGCTCGTCCGCCAGGTGGATGGAGACCGGAAAGACGATCTTGTCGCACTGGGCCGGCACCTTGGCGAGGTCGACCAGGATCGACTCGTCGTCGCCCTCACCCTCACCGGTGAGGTTGTCGCCGGTGTGTTCGACAGAGCCGTCCGGGCTCTTGAGCTGGTTGTAGAAGACGAACCACTCGTCGCCCAGCACCCGGCCACCGCCGCACAGCAGCGCGCTGGCGTCCAGGTCGAAGGGGGCTCCGGTGGTGGAGCGCGCGTCCCAGCCGAGCCCGATCATCACGTTCGTGAGGTTGGGTGCGGCCTTGGAGAGGGAGACATTGCCTCCCTTGGCGAGCGTGACGCTCATGGTGCTGATCCTCCCCGAGGTACTACGTCGTCCCGGGGGCGGAGACCCCCGGTGGTCCGGGGTTGGTCGCCCCGGTGGTCCGGGGATCGTCACCCCGGCGGTCCGCCGATCCTCACCCCGGCGGTCGGGGGTCCCCCGGCGGTCGGGGTCTTCCTCCGGCGTCGGGGTCGCCACCCGGCGTCGGGGCTTGTCCCCCACCGTCGGGGGTTGCCCCCCATCCCGGGGTTTCTCCCCCGGTTGCGCGAGGGCGGAACCCTCGACGCCACCGGAGCCGGAAACCCCCGGCGGATCAGGGGCCGGAAACCCCCGAGTAAACAAGCC
>CBFHCJ010000226.1:0-9417 GCA_965654005.1 uncultured Streptomyces sp.
CTGCCACGGCCAGCTCGACGAGCGAGGCCAGGTCCTCGGCCTCGGATGTCGACTACGGCCGGCCGCACCCGAGGTCGTCGGCGACCGAGTCGGCATGCCGAGCGGCTTCTTCGAGCGTGCCTGCGAGGGCTTCGAGCCAGTCGGCCAGTTCCCCGGCCTCGCGGCTGGTCAGCGACGCGATGTCGGCGCCGGGCGGCTCCAGTTCGGCGAGCGCCTGCTCGTTGGCCGGGCGCTCCGCGCTCAGCTCCGCACGCAATTGGCTCCAGCCCGGACCCGCTTGGGAGGCCGCAAGGGCCTGGGCGGACAGCGCATGGTCCCGCCGTGTGAAGAACTCGCTCAGCGCGTCGGCGACTACACGTACGGCCGCTTCTTCCGCCGACCCCGCGCCCTCGGGAACCAGCCACTCCCCGAGGGGCCGGTGTTCGGTGCCCGCCACCGCGACCACATCACACAGATGACGCGCTGCCTGGAGGCCGGCCGGGACGGTGAGCCCCGTGAGGCGGCTGACGTCGGAGAGGCCGTGCTGGGTTCGCTCCAATGTGCCTGCGGTCGCGTCGAACTCTTCGGCGAGCTCTCGGGCCCGCTCGTCGGTGAACCCCGCGAGGTCGAGGCCGGGCGGTGACATCGCAGGGAGTGCTTGCTGGGCCGGCCCCGGCTCCGCCGTCAGTCTCGTAGGCAGCTCCTGCCAGCGCTCGCCGACCGCCGCGCGGACGGCCGCGCTTGCGCGATGCGCCTTGCGCAGCTCCGCCGTGAACGCGTCGACCCGGTCGTCCACCTCGTCCGCGAAGGCGTCTGTCGTGAGCCAGGTCTCCGGCACCTGGCTCCGCACGTCGAGCAGGCCCAGCAGCGCGATCAGTCGGTCGATGCCGCCCTGGTCGGTGATGGGGGCTCCTTCGGGTGCGAGATCCCGGTATCGGGCGACGGCCGCCGCGAGCCCGTCCCGCGCCGCCTGGGCCTGCTCCAGCACCGGACCGGGATGCGGCATGCCCGCTCGCAGGTCACGCCAGGGGAACGATGGATCGGCGACAGCCTCCCAGGCGTCGGAGATGGCTTTCGTCGCCTCGACGATCAGGCGCAGGTCCTCCCCGCTCAGCGTCTCGGCCCGGAACACCGCCGTTGCCCCCGTGCCGGTGTCGTCACCGTGGCTCAGATACGCGACCGGTGCCTCGGACAGCCGCCCGACCTGGCCGATCACGTCGTGCAGGGTCCGTCCGAGCGGTTCGCGGACCTCGTTCATCGCCTCGGCGTAGGCGCTGAGCGCGAGGCGCAGTTCCCGAGCCTGCGCCAGGGTCTGCTGCGACAGCTGCGGTGCACGCGGCTCCTCCGCCAGGGTCCGGCCGAGTTCCTGGGCCACCGCCTTGCGACTGGTGTTGTGGCTGTGCAGTGCCAGGGCGTACGAGTCGAGTCCGACCGACTTCAGCCGGTCGAGGACGACGTCGAGGGCCGCCGCCTTCTCGCTGACGAACAGCACGCTGCGGCCGGCGTGCATGAGGCCGGCGATCATGTTGGTGATCGTCTGGCTCTTGCCGGTGCCGGGCGGGCCGTCCAGCACGAACGACTGTCCGGCCACAGCCGCGGCGACGGCCTGGCGCTGCGAGGCGTCCGCATCGAGCACGAGCGGGCTGTGCTCGGGAGGGCTCAGTTCGTCGATCCGTTCGAGGTCGATTTCCTCGAAGTCGAAGCGGTCGCAGGCGAGCCCGGAATCCGGGCCGAGTGCCATCGCCCGTACGAGGTCGCTGCCGAGGACCCGGTCCTGGTTGTCCAGCAGGTCCTGGTACATCGACTCCTTGTGGGAGGCGAAGAGCGCGAGAACCACGCGATCGGAGATCTGCCACCCGGACTTGCCCGCCACTGCGCGAGTGGCAGCGGAGAGCACCGCCCGCAGGTCGAGGGGATCCTGCTCGGCGACCGGCGTCCAGTCGATGTGGAACTGCTCCAGCTTCACTTTCAGGGCCGGATTGAGCCGCGGTTCCTCGTCGTCGCTCGACCTCAGGCGGATCCGGCCGTTCTTCAGGCGCTCGATGACGACCGGCAGCAGAACCAGCGGGGCGTCGCTGCCCCCCTCGGCTCCGTCGTCGCGCCAACGGAGGATGCCGACACCGAGATTGAGGGTCCACAGACCGTAGTCGTTGAACAGCTGCGTCGACTTGCCGCGCAGGCTGCTCAGCGCTCGTAGGAGGGCGGGCGCGGTGGTCTTCTGAGTGACGATCCCCTCGGCCCGGTCGCCTTTCTTCGCGAGCACCACCTCACGGGTTCCCGTCGCCTCGTCGGCCCCCGGTTCCTCGTTCGGGAGCGGCGCGAAGTCCCAGCCCCGGTCCAGGCCTTCGACGAGCTTCTGGGCGGGCGGGTACGAGATCTCCAGGGTCGCCGATTTGGTGTGGCGGAAGTTGAGCAGCCGGTTACGGCCGCTCAGGTCCACCAGCGAGGTTCGCCATCCCGCGAGAATCGTCTTGAGCCGCTCGAGCTCCTGGCCGCCCCCGAAGTCACCCGGATTCGTCACGCTGGTCCCTGCCGTCGTCGCCTCTGGACCAACAGACCACAGGCGTTCCGGCAGGCAGTCGCTGTCCGCCGCCAACGCAAAGCGCGGCCCCGGACGTCCGTACTGTTCCCGGTGGCCGGGCAAGTCCCGCTGATCCCCCCTGGATGCGGATTCTACGGTCAGCACACCAATGCGTGAAGCGCTGACTACGGATGTTCTCCTGCCGCTACGTGACTTCCCCGTACCCGCTCCGAAGCTCTTTCAGGAACAGCGAAGGAAGGACCACCCACTCCGTCGCCCGGTCCACGAACTCCACGCTCCGCCGGTCCAGCGCCGGCGTCTGCTGAGGGTCCTCCATCGGGTGTCACGCCGGAGCGAGGGGTACGACTACTCGGGGTACCACTACGGGGGTACGACTACTCGGGGACATCACCCCGCCGCCACTCCCTCCGCTTGGGCAGCGGCTTCGCCCAGCTGCCCGCCCTGCTTGTCGTCAGCCCAAGGGACACCAGTGACTCCGCGAGCTAGGCTGCGCTGGCTCACCCGCCAGAACGAGGAGTGGCCCCAGCTCCTACGCGAACACCGTGAGTTGTACGAGGCGATCGCCTCCGGCGACGCGCATCGCGCTCGCGCGCACGCCCTCACGCATGTGCAGGCGAACTATCGCTCCACGGTGCGGCATCTGTTCGGGGGCGACGAACCGGCCTAAACCGGCTATACCGGCCTAGTGCCCCGGCAGGGCCTACGGCTTGGTCGGCAGCCCCGCCGTCTCCGCCGCCGTGCGCAGCACGTCCCGCAGCATCTCGGGCGTGAGCCGTCCCGTGAAGGTGTTGCGCTGGCTGACGTGGAAGCAGCCGAAGAGCTCCAGCCCGTCCAGCGGCACCCGGGCACCGTGCCCGAAGGCGGGCCGGGGCCGGGGCACCGTCCAGCCCGCCTCGGCGAGTGCGGTCAGCGCGGCCTGCCAGCCGAAGGAGCCGAGCGCCACCACGGACCGCAGTGACGGCCGCAGCAGCCGCAGCTCCTGCACGAGCCATGGACCGCAGGTGTCCCGTTCCTCGGGCGTCGGCTTGTTGGCGGGCGGGGCGCAGTGCACGGGCGAGGTGACGCGTACGCCGTACAGTTCGAGGCCGTCGTCGACGGACACCGAGGTGGGCTGCGACGCCAGCCCCACGGCGTGCAGGGCCGCGTACAGCACGTCCCCGGAGCGGTCCCCGGTGAACATCCGTCCGGTCCGGTTCCCGCCGTGCGCCGCGGGTGCGAGACCGATGACGAGCAGCCTGGCGTCCGGCGGCCCGAAGCCAGGGACGGGCCGCCCCCAGTACGTCCAGTCGGCGAAAGCGGCGCGCTTGGTACGGGCCACCTCCTCACGCCATGCGACCAGGCGCGGGCAGGCTCGGCATCCCGAGATCCGCTCGTCCAGCACGGCGAGGCTGCTGCGGTCCATGCCTCCACCGTAGAGCCGGGTGAAAAAAGATGTCCGGTTCACCCGGCTCAGGGGGCTAGGGTCGGGGCATGGCTGCTGAAGGTGCGGACCACGAGAAGACGGGCGGGGCCGACGGAACCCGCGCGGCTGCGACGGACCGGAAATCCGAGGAGCGCCGGGTTCACGAGGCGGACCGGCGGGGCTCCTCCTCGGGCGCAGAGGGCCGGGGCTCCGACGCACACGGCCCCGACCTACACGGCCCCGACCTACAGGGCCCCGACGTACAGGGCCCCGACGTACAGGGCTCCGCCGTACAGGGCTCCGCCGAACCGAAGGGCGCGGACGCGAAGACCGCCGCCGCGGTGGCTGCCGCCGAGGCGGCCGGGCCGTCGAACGGCGAGAGCGTGCGCATCGACAGCTGGATCTGGTCGGTACGGCTCGTCAAGACCCGCTCGATGGGTGCCGCCGCCTGCCGTGGCGGGCACGTGCGGGTGAACGGCGAGCGCGTGAAGCCCGCGTACGCGGTACGCGTCGGCGACGAGGTGTGCCTGCGGCACGAGGGCCGGGAGCGGATCGTCGTCGTGAAGCGGCTGATCCGCAAGCGGGTGGGCGCTCCGGTGGCCGTCCAGTGCTACATCGACAACAGCCCGCCCCCGCCGCCCCGCGAGGCCGTGGCCCCGGCGGGCATCCGCGACCGCGGCACAGGCCGCCCCACCAAGCGCGACCGCCGGGACATGGAACGCCTCCGCGGCTTGGGAGCGGCCCCGAGCGGCGGCTTCGGGGACGGCCGTGGGGCTCAGGGCCGATCCGGGAGCCAGGGCCGGCCCGGAGGCCGGAGCCGACCTGACGGCCGGGGCGGCTCCGGGGGGTTCTGAGAGCGGGAGGGACCAGGGTCCGTCCCGTGCCGGAAGCCCTTGGTCCAGACCCCTCGGTGCCGTGTGTGCGGGTCGCCACGCCCAGCGCCGTACCCGGCGGACCTGGTCTTCCGTACGGTCGCGTCGAGCACAGGCGCTCCGTAGTTCTGTCACAGGGGCAGACCCAGATCCGTGACACAACTCATCGCCGCCCGGCCGCTTTTTTGCCCACTACCTCACCGGCACCGCCCTCACCCACACCCCGTCCTGCGTCAGGTACCGCTCCACCCTCAGCCCCGCCTCCCCGAGCGCCGCCTCGAACTCCTCTCTGCTCAGCGGCCGGGCCAGGAACGTCTGGGTCCAGGTCGCGTCAGGGAACTCGTATCCCACGTGCACCGAGTTGACGCCGTCTCCCACCGGCTCCGAGGACACGATCCGGGTCGTGAATCCGCTCGGGTCGACCAGTTCGCGGGGTACGTTCGCGTGGAAGTTCCGCCCCTCGCGCTGGATCAGCACGCACCCGCCGTCCGCCACGTGCCGCGCGCACGTCCGCAGCAGTCCCCGCCGCACCTCGACGTCCCCCGCGTGCACGAGGAACGACGCGAGCATCACCACATCGAACGTCTCGGTCAGGTCGAGTGCCTCGATCGGGCTGCATATCGTGCGGGCCCCGCGCACCCGCTCCAGCATCTTTGACGACTCGTCCACCACCGTGACCGTGAAGCCACGGTCGAGAAGCGGATGGGTCACCCGCCCGACCCCGCAGCCCAGCTCCAGGATGTGCGCGCCCGCGGGCACGGCCGCGGCGATGATCTCCGGCTCGTCCCTGACCGGCAGCCGCGAGTAGAACTCGACCGCACAGCCGTCGGGCGTGATCGCGCCGGGTCCTGTCCCCTTGTATCCCTCTCGCATGTTCAGCCTCATGCCCGTCCAACGGACCGCCCGCAGCACCCCGTTCCCGCTCCCCCGTCACCCGATGAGGTGAAACATTCGACAGCGGAACACACGCCCGAAAGCAGTCACCCGGCAGCGCTCATGCGACAGCACTCATTCCGGAGCGGCCACAGCGCGAACCAGCCGTGTGTCGCGGCCACCCGGCCGGACGCGCCACCGTTGCCGCCACCGACGCGCACGCAGCGCGACCACATCGCCCCTGCCCTCGAGGTCCCTCAGCCACTCGCCGGTCTCGCGTCCGCCCGCAGCGCCTCCAGCAGCGCCGTCGCCTCCCCCGGTGGATCCGACCACGCTCCTCGCGGCTCCGGATGAGCCCGATCCGGTCGCCGCTTCGTGGTGAACGCGCACCAGGAAGGGTACGTGTGCTTGTAGGAGCAGTGATGACGATGCGTACGGGCAGTGAACCGACGACAGCGCGCAGTGCCCTGCGGGCCCGTTTGTGGTTGAGCGTGTGGGGTTTGCTCTGGGCGACCGTAGGAACGGTCGCGTTCGCGCTGGTCGGGCGGCCCGGCTGGGCGCTCGCGTGCGGCCTGCTGTGGCTGGTGGTCATGGTGGACCTGGCCCTGATCGTGCGGCACATCCACCAGGGCGCTCACTGGCAGCCGGGGCGCGACGTACCGCCGTACCCGCCACCGGAACACCGTCGCCGGTAGAGAACCTCGCCGGTGCGGGACAGGGCGGCGGCGCGCCAACGAATCGAAGAGCGCCGCCGTCAGGTTCTCCGGGGTGGGATCCACCGCGGCCGCCAGCCGGAAGTGCCGCTTCGCCTCCTCCGGCCGGGCCTGGCGCTCATAGGTGCGGGCCAGCGCGTAGTGCGCGAACGCGTTGTCCGGCTCCCGCTCCAGCACGATACTGAACTCCAGCTCGGCGGGTCGCAGTTGCGCCGCGGCGAAGAAGGCACGTGCGCGCAGCAACCGCGCCGCCGTGTTCTCGGGGTGCGCGGCGATGACTCCGTCGAGCAGCTTCACCGCGCCCCGCGGGTCCCGTGCGGCGAGCAGTTGCTCCGCGGCTCGGAAGTCGATGACATGCGTCTCCGGAGTACGTCCGGTCGAATCGCTGGTGTCGGGCACGGCAGAGTCCTTCCCTCACTGGATGGGTTCAACGCGCCCGACAAGGACCCCTATTCCTGCGAGGATCGCGCTCTGTGTACGAGATCTCCCCATACGTCCCTTACGCGCTGCTCCAGCCGCTCCAGCGGCACGTCGTTGTCGATGACGATGTCCGCGATCTCCAGACGCTTCTCGCGCGTGGCCTGGGCGGCCATACGCGCGCGTGCGTCCTCCTCCCTCATGCCGCGCAGGCGGACGAGCCGGTCGAGCCGGGTGGCGGGGCCGGCGTCGACGACGACCACGACGTCGTAGAGCGGAGCGAGTCCGTTCTCGGCGAGGAGGGGGACATCATGGACGACCACGGCGTCCTCGGGCGCGGCGGTCTCCAGTTCGCGGGAGCGGGCGCCGACCAGGGGGTGCACGATCGAGTTCAGCACGGCGAGCTTCTCCGGGTCGGCGAAGACGATGGAGCCCAGCTTGGTACGGTCCAGGCTGCCGTCCGGCGCGAGGACGTCCTCCCCGAAGGCCTCGACGACCGCCGCGAGCCCGGGCGTTCCCGGAGCGACGACCTCGCGCGCGATGCGGTCCGCGTCGATCAGCACGGCCCCGCACTCCACGAGCAACCGCGACACCTCGCTCTTGCCGGCGCCGATACCGCCGGTCAGACCCACGGACAGCACGACCGCGCCTCCAGATCACCACCCCCGCTGGTGCGGGGAGCACTTGCCGACTCCGATACCACCGGTCAGGCCCACCGGATCAGCTCCGCATCGGCGGGAGCAGTGGGGGCGGTCACTCGGCAGACTATCGGATCAACCCTCGCCCTCGCGCTCCGCCAGGAAGCGCTCGAATTCCTGCCCGATCTCGTCCGCGGACGGGATCTCGACGGGCTCGGCGAGCATGTTGCCGCGTGTCTCGGCACCCGCGGCGGCGTCGTACTGGTGCTCGAGGCCCTGCACGAGCGCGACGAGCTCCTCGTCGCCCTCCCGGATCTGCCGGTCGATCTCCGTCTGTGTACGGTGCGCGTCCGTGCGCAGGGAGTGCGCGACGCCCGGCAGGACGAGCCCGGTCGCCGCCGTGATGGCTTCCAGGACGGTCAGTGCGGCGTCCGGGTACGCGGAGCGGGCGATGTAGTGCGGGACGTGCGCGGCGACACCCAGGACGTCATGTCCGGCCTCCATGAGCCGGTATTCGACCAGGGACTCGGCGCTGCCGGGGACCTGCGCCTCCTCGAAGGGGCTGCGGTGGCCCGGCACGAGGTCGGTGCGGCCGCCGTGCGGGGTGAGACCCACCGGGCGGGTGTGGGGCACTCCCATGGGGATTCCGTGGAAGTTCACGGACAGGCGGACGCCGAGCCGCTCCACGATCTGCCGCACGGCCGCGGCGAAGCGCTCCCACTCCACGTCCGGTTCGGGCCCGGACAGCAGCAGGAAGGGTGCCCCGGTGGCGTCCTGGACGAGGCGCACCTCGATGGCGGGCACCTCGTACTCCGTCCAGCGGTCACGCTTGAAGGTGAGCAGCGGGCGGCGGGCACGGTAGTCCACGAGCCGGTCGTGGTCGAAACGGGCCACGACCTGGTGGGGCTGTGAGTCGAGGAGCCGGTCGACGATCTGGTCGCCGGTCTCGCCCGCGTCGATGTATCCGTCGAAGTGGTAGAGCATGACCAGACCGGCCGACTCCTGGGCGAGCGCCATGTCGACGACGGCCAGGCCCTTCGGCTCCCATGCGTACAAACCCTGCGGATCAAGCACTGTAGACCGCTCCTCCTCGTGTTCGTACTGCACAACGCCGCTGTGGGGCATGGTCATTCCCGGCCGCGCCCCGACTCCCCGGCTTCGGTGGCCTTTCGGCCCCGGCAGGGACGCCGGGTAGCTCCGCACCCACGCACTGAGGGCCCGCACCCCATGGG
The DNA here is from genome assembly GCA_965654005.1 of uncultured Streptomyces sp. Classification (GTDB taxonomy): domain Bacteria; phylum Actinomycetota; class Actinomycetes; order Streptomycetales; family Streptomycetaceae; genus Streptomyces. The sequence continues at coordinate 8,669 of CBFHCJ010000226.1, forward strand.
GTGCGGGCCCTCGGTCAGCGGCTGATCGCTGCGACTGAGCCTCAGCCGCAGCGATCAGCTCTGGCCGCCGGCCAGCTTCTCGCGCAGGGCAGCCAGCGCCTCGTCCGACGCGAGCGCGCCGGAGTTGTCGCCGCCCTCGGAGGAGTACGAACCGCCGGACGCGGCCGGAGCGGCGGCCTCGCCACCCTCGGCAGCGGCAGCGGCGTCCGCCTCGCGGGACTTGATGACCTGCTGCTGGTGCTGCTCGAAGCGGGTCTGCGCCTCGGCGTACTGGCGCTCCCACTCCTCGCGCTGCTTCTCGTAGCCCTCGAGCCAGTCGTTGGTCTCGGGGTCGAAGCCCTCGGGGTAGATGTAGTTGCCCTGGTCGTCGTACGACGCGGCCATGCCGTACAGGGTCGGGTCGAACTCGACCGACGCCGGGTCGGCACCGAAGGACTCGTTGGCCTGCTTCAGGGACAGCGAGATCCGGCGACGCTCGAGGTCGATGTCGATGACCTTGACGAAGATCTCGTCGTTGACCTGGACGACCTGCTCCGGGATCTCCACGTGGCGCTCGGCCAGCTCGGAGATGTGGACCAGACCCTCGATGCCCTCGTCCACGCGGACGAACGCACCGAACGGAACCAGCTTCGTGACCTTGCCGGGCACGACCTGGCCGATCTGGTGGGTGCGGGCGAACTGCTGCCACGGGTCTTCCTGGGTCGCCTTCAGCGACAGGGAGACACGCTCGCGGTCCATGTCGACGTCGA
>CBFHCJ010000227.1:0-9383 GCA_965654005.1 uncultured Streptomyces sp.
GGGCCCGCCACCGCCCCCCCCCCGCCTGGCTTCAGCCCTGGGTCACTTGCTGCAGTGATCGCCGTTGTTGTCGCCGCCGCCCGGCATCTTGTCGAGCAGCGCCGCGTCCATGGCCGGAACGCCGGTGACCAGGTCGCCGGTGAACAGTTCGTCCACGTTCATCGGTTTCTCCTTCTACGGTGGAAGTGGACTCCGCGGCGAATGCTGCGGAGCCGGACCCGTCCGGCTGCTGACCGCCCTCACACGGAGCAGCCGGACGGGGTGCCCGCCACGTGACGGCGGCGAGCCCTCCTGCGCCACGAGTGGGGAGACTGTGCGTGTGGCGGAGGAGGAGTTCAGCTGACCGGGCTGGCGACGGCTACTCCGAGCACGAAGCCCACCGAGGCCGAGATGGTGATGATGAGGAGCGGTCCTGCGTAGCGGCCAACGACGGCGGCCAACCGCTTCACAGCCGCTCTCCGCCGCTGTGCTCGTTGACCTCGCGTACTGCGACGCTCAGCTTCGATGCCTCGCCCTCAGGCTCGGTACATCGATGTTGCGGGCAGCGGCACGGCGAGAACCGCTCCGAACCCGGCGGCAGTTCCGTGCCCCCGTAGGTGTCGACCCTCAACACCCCGTCCATGCCCTGCTCCTCGATCATCCGGGCCAGTCGGGCCCGCGCTTCGCTTCTCATCCCTCAGTCCCTCAGTCCCTCAGTCGATGGCTGCGGCGAGGTCTCACCGTCCCCTGCTGCTCTGCGCAACCGCACGACCACGCACAGCGGTACCGTTGCAGCAGCGTCGGGACTTGAAAGCCTTGAAAGTTCGCAAGGGCAGGGGGTTGAGGGCATGGCCGAGCGTGAACCGAACGTGGCACTTGGGCGTTTACTCGCCGAAAGCCGCTGGACCCACCGCCAGTTCGCGCGGGCGGTGAATCGCGTCGGTACCGAGACCGGCACACCCCTGCGCTACGACGAGTCGGCGGTGAGCCACTGGCTCGGCGGCACGGTCCCCCGCGGTGCCGTGCGGGTTTGCATCCTCGAAGCCTTCTCCCGCCGCCTCGGCCGCCCTGTCACCCATGCTGAGGCCGGCCTGCCCGTTCCCCGCGGTCACTCCCCCACAGCCGCGGATACCGTGGAAGGGCTGATCGATTTGGGGAGGCACGACATGGACCCGTCCCGCCGCAGCGTCCTGGGGGCCGGTCTGTTCTCCGTTGCCCTCACCATCCCCGGCTGGCCGGACGTGATCGGGCGCGCCGAAGCGATCCAGTCCGGCCGCACGACCCGTATCGGCATGAACGAAGTGGACATGGTCATCGCCATGACCGAGCGCGTCTCGGAACTGGACGACCAGTTCGGCGGTCGCCACGCACGGCCCATGGCGGCCTCGTTCATGGTCAACACCGTGGCCCCTTACCTCCGCGCCGATGCACCCGAGGACGTACGGAAGGCGATGCTGTCCGCGGCTTCGGACCTGCTGTACCTCACGGGCTACATGGCCGTGGACGAAGGGCTGCACGGCCTTGCGCAGCGCTACTACGTCAAGGCACTGGAGCTGGCGGGCGCGGCCGATGACCACCTGACGTACTGCACCACCCTGCGCGGCATGAGTGTGCAGGCGGTCGACCTGCGTCACGGGGCGAAGGCTGTGGAACTGGCCGAGGCCGCAGCCGCTGCCTCCCCGAAGGCCGGGCCCAGGATGCAGGCGTTTCTCCTTGGCCAGCAGGCACATGCTGCCGCTCAGACCGGCGAGCGCACGGGCGCACTCCGGTACATCCGGGAGGCTGAGGCGGCCATGGACCGCGCCGAGTCACGAGGCAAGATCTTCGGCTCGTACGACCCTTCTGCGCTGAACTACCACATCAGCCAGGTGCGTTACGAACTCGGCGACACTCACGGGGCCGTTGAAGCCCTGCAGCAGTCGGACCGGCTGCTGTACGACGTCTACCGCCGCACACGGGTGCGCCAACGAACCTACCTGGCTGAGCGGCAATTCGAGATCGGCTACCTGGAAGCCGCCTGCGCCACCTGGCACCAGGCCCTCGACGACTACCCCATGGTCCAGTCCGGCCGCGCCGACGACCGCGTGAAGGCGATGTTCGGCCTCCTGCGCCCGCACTTGAAGCACGCGGCAGCCCGCGATCTGTACGAGCGAGCACGGACGATCGCGCCGGCATCACTGGTCAGCTGATCCCGTCACGACCTCGACCTAAGAGTGACCGCATGGTCCGAACCGAGTACTACGACGATCCGAACGCCCCGAAGCCGAACAGCCTGGTCGTGGCAGCCTCCGCCGTCGTCACTGACGACAACGGCCTCAAGGGGTACGGCTCGAAGCCGTCAGCGGGCACCCACTCTGGCCAGTCCAGCTCGTCCAGGAGTCAGCCTGCGACCGTTCGGGCAGGATGCCTGGGTGAACTCATCAGCATGGGTGGGGGCGGTACTCTGCCTAGCAGGAACCATGATCGGAGGAGCCCTTTCGATCTGGTCCGCAGTCATTACTCAGCGACGGCAGGCAGCTCAAGCGCGTGAGGAGCAACGGCAGACACGTGCGGACACGGCAACTGAGGCGGCGCTGACCGAGCTGCTCGAAATAGAACGTGATGCTCGCCGAGCCGGCCCTAACGATGAAGCCCGTAAGCACCTGCTTCACGAGCGCACACTGTGCATCCAAGTGTTGATGCAGCGCGTTCCTGACGTCGGCCTTCGTGACCGAGTGCGGGGAGACTGCCTGTTGATGCCTCTCTCACTGCCTGACGACACGAGAACCTGGGAGCAGCGACGGGCCGACAGGATTCACCTATGCCGTGACGCCATCGCCTGCCTGGGGGCCTACCTCCGCGGTGAGGCGATGCCACCGCGTACGGGCCAGGTTGAGGAGATTCGCACAATTTGGCCCTATTCTGACATCAGTTTAGAGAGAGACATGTTTTTCTACGAGGCGGAGGAGTAGGGATCGGCGGACCGGCGGCTGTGCAGGCCAATCGCTGCCCAGCTGGTACGGCTCCCGCAACCGGTCAGGAGTCTCAACACTTCGACGCGGGACCTCCACTCGGCGCCGTCGAACACCTCCATCCGCTGCACCCCCGACTCACGGGCCCGGTTGAGGGTGCCGGCGTTGCAGGCGACCGCGCTCTTGGCGAAGGTTGCGGCCTCCGCCCACGCCCGCACCGGCATACGCGCGCCGTTGTGGTAGATGATGTACGTGAGCTGATGTTCGGCGGCGAGCCGGTCGACGAGGACCTTCGCGGCCTACAGGGCGATGGCGTTGCTGCGGCCGACAGCGGCACCTCCCGGCGCGCGGCGTCCCGTACGGCCCGGTAGGACACGGCGGCCATGCGCTGCTCCTCCTCGGAGCGCCGCAGGAAGTCGGCGTAGGAGTCGGACTCCGGCGACTGGGGCCTCGGTGTGGATCAGCCTGCAGCGCCGAACGGGCTTTCGGTGGCACGCCGACCACTGTCGTGTCGGCCACGGACCGTACACAGCACCTCACAGGCCGCACGTCGGCGCTACGGGGAAGTAGACTTCCTGGGTTCGCGCGGCAGGCGGCCATATATGGCGGCGTAAGTTCCCCGCGCGCCAGATTGGGCCCTTTGTGGGCGCGGGCCCGGGCTCGGGCAAGGCCCGAGCCGTGGCAGGTGCGGTGTCTGTCACGCTGACGATCCGATCCGTGGAGGTATGCGTGTCCTGCCTAATCGTCCAGTCCGACAAGACCCTGCTCCTCGAAGTCGATCACGAGCAGGCCGACGACTGCCGTCGCGCCATCGCGCCGTTCGCCGAGCTGGAGCGGGCGCCCGAGCACATCCACACCTATCGGGTGACCCCGCTCGGGCTGTGGAACGCGCGGGCCGCGGGGCACGACGCCGAGCAGGTCGTGGACGCGCTCGTGCAGTACAGCCGGTATCCGGTGCCGCACGCGCTGCTCGTGGACATCGCCGACACCATGGACCGGTACGGGAGGCTGACCCTCAGCAAGCACCCGGCTCACGGGCTGGTCCTGACGAGCACCGACCGGCCCGTCCTGGAGGAGGTGCTGCGCTCCAAGCGGATCGCTCCGCTGGTCGGGGCCCGGATCGACCAGGACACCGTGGTCGTGCATCCCTCCGAGCGCGGGCAGATCAAGCAGATGCTGCTGAAGCTGGGGTGGCCCGCCGAGGACCTCGCGGGTTACGTGGACGGCGAGGCGCACCCCATCGAGCTGCGCGAGGACGGCTGGGCGCTGCGGCCCTACCAGAAGCAGGCCGTGGAGAACTTCTGGCACGGCGGGTCGGGCGTGGTCGTCCTGCCCTGTGGTGCCGGCAAGACGCTGGTCGGCGCCGGGTCCATGGCGCAGGCCAAGTCCACCACTCTGATCCTCGTCACCAACACCGTCTCCGCCCGGCAGTGGAAGCACGAGCTGGTCAAGCGCACCTCGCTCACCGAGGACGAGATCGGCGAGTACTCGGGGACGCGGAAGGAGATCCGTCCCGTCACCATCGCCACGTACCAGGTGCTGACCACCAAGCGGAAGGGCGTCTATCCGCACCTTGAGCTGTTCGACTCCCGCGACTGGGGGCTCATCCTGTACGACGAGGTGCATTTGCTGCCCGCGCCCGTCTTCAAGTTCACGGCGGACCTCCAGGCGCGGCGGCGGCTGGGGCTCACCGCCACCCTGGTACGGGAGGACGGCCGCGAGTCGGACGTGTTCTCGCTCATCGGGCCCAAGCGGTTCGACGCGCCCTGGAAGGAGATCGAGGCCCAGGGGTACATCGCGCCCGCCGACTGTGTGGAGGTGCGGGTGAACCTCACCGAGTCCGAGCGGCTCTCGTACGCCACCGCGGAGACCGAGGAGAAGTACCGGTTCTGTGCGACCACCGACACCAAGCGGAAGGTGACGGAGGCGCTGGTGCGGCGCTTCGCCGGGCAGCAGATCCTGGTCATCGGGCAGTACATCGACCAGCTGGACGAGCTGGGTGAGCACCTGAACGCGCCCGTCATCAAGGGCGAGACCACCAACGCCCAGCGCGAGAAGCTGTTCGACGCCTTCCGGGAGGGCGAGATCAGCGTGCTCGTCGTCTCCAAGGTCGCGAACTTCTCCATCGACCTGCCGGAGGCGACCGTCGCCATCCAGGTCTCGGGGACCTTCGGGTCGCGGCAGGAGGAGGCGCAGCGGCTGGGGCGGGTGCTGCGGCCCAAGGCCGACGGCCATCAGGCCCACTTCTACTCGGTCGTCGCCCGCGACACCATCGACCAGGACTTCGCGGCCCACCGCCAGCGCTTCCTGGCGGAACAGGGCTACGCGTACCGGATCGTGGACGCGGACGAGCTCCTGGCGGAGAGCTGAGCCAGGGAGCTGAAGCAGGGGCGGAAGCAGGAGCCACAGGGCGCCGTCATCGGCGGCTGCGGACCCCCGCCTCTTCGCCGTACTCGCCGAAGAGGACCACGTCTATCGCGGCGCCGAGGAACACCTTGACGGCGCGCAGGGCGTCGCCGAGGCGATGGCGATGGTGGTCGCCGTCGATGGCGGTCGCGCCGGACGGCGGCCCGGGGTGGGCCGGTGAGAAGGTTACTGCGCTCATGTCTCCATGGTGGGACTCCCGGCCCCGAACGGCGTCGGACCAAGGACGTAAATCTGCGTAGCTCCCTCGTACCCCTGCGGCACGCCCCGTGTAGTACTCCGGAGGGACGCCGTCCCCTAGGCACACCAGGGTCGCGACCCTGAGTGCGACCCTGAGTAGCGCCCCTGTGTGGGCCGTGTGGGCGAGACCGGGGGCCGGAAAACCGTTGGGCGCGGTATCCGTCCGTCACCTAGAATCCCCTCTCTTGCCCGCCTCCCTTCACGGAGAGCCGTCGTCCGGACGGAAACCGGACGGCAGTACCGCCACCAGTCCCGCGCAGCCGGCCGGTGCGTGCAAACGCCCTCGACCGGCCCGTTGCCACGCCCCGGAGGCATCTTTCCGTGTCCACCCCGTCAGCCCCGACCGACCGCGAAACCGGACCCGAAACCGACCCCCTCTCCCGCGAGCGCTCCCACCTCGGCGCCTCCCGGGCCGCGCTGCGCGCGATGCGCGAGGACGTGGAGAACCTCGACATCAGCGACGTCACCGCGAACTGGGTCAACGCCGAGGTCCTCGCCCGCCAGATCGACGAGCGCATCAAGGCGCTCGCCGACCTCAGCCACACCCCCCTGTTCTTCGGGCGTCTCGACTACCTCCACACCCCCGGCGCCGACCAGGCGGAAGGTGCGGAGGGCGAGCGCTTCTACATCGGGCGCCGGCACGTGCACGACGCCGACGGCGACCCCATGGTGATCGACTGGCGCGCACCCGTCTCACAGCCGTTCTACCGGGCCTCGAAGAACGACCCGATGGACATCGCGCTGCGCCGCCGCTTCGGCTACACCGGCGGCGACCTGACCGCGTACGAGGACGAGCGCCTCTCCGACCCGGCCGAGGCGGCCACCACCAGCAAGCTGCTCCAGCAGGAGATCGAACGCCCGCGCGTCGGCCCGATGCGCGACATCGTGGCCACCATCCAGCCCGAGCAGGACGAGATCGTGCGGTCCGGGCTGTCGGGGACCGTCTGCGTGCAGGGAGGCCCGGGGACGGGTAAGACCGCCGTCGGCCTGCACCGCGTCGCCTACCTCCTCTACGCCCACCGCGAGCGCCTCGCCCGCACCGGCACCCTCGTCATCGGGCCGAACAAGTCCTTCCTGCACTACATCGAGCAGGTGCTGCCCGCGCTCGGCGAGCTGGAGGTCAAGCAGGCGACGGTGGACGACCTCGTGGCGCACGTCGAGGTGCGTGGGACGGACACCGCGGCCGCCGCCGTCATCAAGGGCGACGCACGCATGGCGGAGGTGCTGCGCCGGGCCGTCCGCTCACACGTGACGATGCCCACCGAGCCCGTCGTGGTGGTGCGCGGCTCCCGGCGCTGGCGCGTGCCCGCCTACGAACTGGAGGAGATCGTACGGCAGTTGCTGGACCGGGACATCCGCGACGGAGCCGCCCGCGAGGCCCTGCCGCAGCGGATCGCGCACGCCGTGCTCGTCCAGATGGAACGGTCCGGGGAGGCGCCGGACGACCGTGTGCAGGACGCCGTCGCCCGCAACCCCTCCGTGAAGGCGGCGGTCAAGGCGATCTGGCCGCCCGTCGACCCCGCCAAGCTGATGCTGAGGCTGCTCACCGACGCCGACTTCCTCGCCGCGCACGCGGACGGGACCCTCGACGCGGACGAGCAGAAGGAGATCCTCTGGGCGAAGCCCGTACGGTCCGTGAAGTCCGCCAAGTGGTCGCCCGCGGACGCCGTGCTGATCGACGAGGCCATCGATCTCGTACAGCGCACGCACTCGCTCGGACACGTCGTGCTCGACGAGGCGCAGGACCTCTCCCCCATGCAGTACCGGGCCGTCGGACGGCGCTGCACGACGGGTTCGGCGACCGTGCTCGGCGACCTCGCTCAGGGCACGACCCCCTGGGCGACGCGCGGTTGGGAGGAGGCGCTGGCGCACCTGGGCAAGGGGGACGCGGTGATCGAGGAGCTGACGGCCGGTTTCCGCGTGCCGACGGACGTGATCACGTACGCCTCCCGGCTGCTGCCGCACATCGCGCCGGGGCTGACGCCGGTCGCGTCGGTGCGTGAGAACCCGGGCTTCTTCGAGGTCCGTACGGTCACGGAAGCCTCTGCGGTGGTGGCCGCCTGCACGGAGTCGCTGCACCACGAGGGGTCGCTCGGTCTGATCGCGGCCGACGCCCGGATCCCCGTGCTCGCCGAGGCGCTCGCCTCGGCGGGCATCGGTCATCTCGGCCCGGGTGAGGAGACGACACAGGAGACCCGGCTGACGCTGGTGCCCGCCTCGCTCGCCAAGGGTCTGGAGTACGACTACGTGGTCCTCGACGAACCGCAGGCTGTGGTCGACGGCGAACCGGACGAACGCACCGGTCTGCGCCGTCTGTACGTGGCCCTGACCCGAGCGGTCTCGGGCCTGATCGTCACGCACGCGGCCCCGCTTCCGCCGCAACTCATCTGATCGCTCAGCACCTCCGCCCGACCGCTCCGCACCTCCGCCTGACCGCTCCGCACCTCCGCCCGACCGCTCCGCACCTCCGCCTGACCGGATGCCGCTACCGGTCGATGGCCGTACGCCACTCCCGTACCGCCTCCACCGAGACCGGTGTGGTCCAGCCGTCCGCGCGGGCCGCGCCGCCGATGTGGAAGGCGTCGACGCCGGCGGCGCGCAGCCGTGGGACGTGGTCGAGGCGGAGGCCGCCGCCGACGAGGAGCCGCTGGGTGTAGCCGGGCTCTCCGCGTCGGGCGGCCTCGGCGGCGAGGGTGGGCAGTCCCTCGTCCACGCCCTCCGGCGCGCCCGCCGTCAGGTACGTGTCCAGGCCGGCCAGGTCGGCGAGCCGCTTGCGCAGGGAGTCCCGGTCGGCGGCGTGGTCGATCGCCCGGTGGAAGGTCCAGCGGCAGTTTTCCAGCTCCGCGACCAGCCCCTCCAGGGTGGCGAGATCGGGCCCGCCGTCCTCGCCGAGGAACCCGAGCACGAACTCGTCGGCACCGGCCACGCGCAGCTCGCGCGCGGCGCGGACCAGCGCCTCGGCGTCACCGGCCGCGAACCCGTCCCGGAGTCGGAGCATCACGCGCAGCGGGATGTCGACGGCGGCACGGATCGCGGCGAAGGTCTCCACCGGCGGGGTGAGCCCGTCGGCGGCCATGTCGGTGACCAGTTCGAGGCGGTCCGCGCCTCCGGCCTGGGCGGCGACCGCGTCCTCGACCCCGAGCGCGATCACCTCCAGGACTGCACGCGTGCTCATAGGACCCCTTCCGTCGTGTATCCCTGTATCCCCGTATCCCCGTATCCCTGGAGCTGTGTATCCCTGGAGCTGTGTATCCCTGAGCGGCTACAGGTCCAGTCCAAGGTCTAGTCCAATTCAGGGTACGACGACGGGGCCGCCGGTGGCCCGACCGGCCGGTTCCGGACGCATACTCAGCGGAAAAAGTTCAGCTCCCCCTCGCTCACCCCCGCCAGCTCGTACCGCGTCCCGACCAGCGGGCGCCCCGAGTAGAGCCGCATCAGCGTGGGCGCGTCGCCGATGTACCGGGCCGGCGGACGCTCCCCGTTCGCGTCGCCCAGGCGCAGCGGCTCGTCGGCGTCGTCGAGGTCCGCGTGCAGTGGGACGTGCCCCCTCTCACGCGAGATGCGGGCGAGCAGGGTGAGCGCGTACGGCAGTCCGTCACCGCCGTACGCCCCCGGCTCCCCGAAGGCCTCGCGTACGTCCCCGGCGTGCACCCACTCGCCCAACGCAACCCTGTCGAGCACCCCGCCCGCCTTCGCGATCGCGGCCCCCGCCTCGGTCATCCCGCGCTCCAGCTCGTCGACCACCTGTGCGTTCGTCCATCCGGCGCGTTCGGCGATGTCACGGTCGTT
>CBFHCJ010000228.1:0-9368 GCA_965654005.1 uncultured Streptomyces sp.
GAACATCAGCCGGTTGGAGAACTCCGCCTGCCGCATGCCGCGCCGGCAGACCTCGACGACCTGCTCGTACTTGCGCCCCTCCCAGAGGACGCGGAGCAACCCGACGTACGCGGACACCTCCAGGCGCGGGCCGACGACCTCCAGGACGCCCGCCTCGATCAGCGCCGTCATCTCCTCGATGCGCCGCCTGGGCGGACCGATGGACAGGAAGGCGTTCAGCGGGGTGTACCAGCGGTCCAGGTGGTCCCGGCGGGAGGCGCCGGACAGACCGCCGTGGTCGACGATCAGACGCAGTTCGTTGCGCAGGTCGCGCAGTACGTCCAGGGCGGCCTTGAGCGGCCCCTCGGCATTGCCGAGCGTGGCCTGGGCGGCGTCTTGACGGAGATGGTCAAGTAGCCAACTACGCCATTCCGAGAGTGAGTTGAAAGTGCGTGCCGTGTGCGGGCGGGAGACGCGGTCCCAACACCAGCGGTCGCTACGAGGGATGCCGAACTCGTCGAGGAGGGCGCTCTCCTCGGAGCCGCGGTGGTCGGCGGCGAGAAAGCGGTGCCGGAACTCCGGTCCATTCGGTCGCTGGGCGCACCGGCGGGCCAACAGAGCCTCGTAGTAGACCGTTTCGACCTCCTTCGCCACCAACGGCCATATCTCGGCAAGGAAGTCGGGGGCATCCCCGGAGTCCGCGCGCTTGCGGAAGCGGGATATCACCTCGTCCGTCAGCAACAGCGGTGTGTGCCGGCCGTAGGCCCCCTTCGCGTTGTCGCCGCGCGCCTGGTACGGGACGCCCCGGCGGGAACCGGCGTACAGTCGCGGCTCGCGGCCCGAGGGCCGGTAGCGCAGCCCCCCGACGGTGCGTTCGAAACGGCCGCCGCGGCCCGTCGTCAGCAGCGCCATGTGGTCGAAGAAGTTGAGGCCCAGACCGCGCAGCAGAACCGGTTCGCCGGGTTCGAGCGGGGAGAGGTCGACATCGGCCGGGTTGCCGGGCGGGATATGGCGCAGACCGTGGCGGGCAGCGTGCTCGGCGAGCTCCAGCTGGGCGGGCTCGGCGACCGTGGGGAGGTGGCCCTGAGTGAGGACCACGGCGGACAGACCGGTCAGGGTGCGCCCGGTGGAGAGGGTGAGCGCCTGGCGGCCGTCGGGGGCGTCCAGCAGGCGTATCGCGCGGGCCGTGTGCACCTCGACCCGTATCGCCTTTGGCGCACCGCCTGCCACCCGGGTGAACACCCACTCCAGGTAACGGCCGTACTGGGCCCGGGTCGGATAGTCGTCCGGCCCCAACTCCTCCTCGCCGCCCCGCTCCCGAGCCCACTCGTACAGACTCGGCCCCGGCCGGATCGGCCCCGCGCACTCCACGCTCTCGTCGGTGAACAGCGTCACCTGGCAGGCCACCGTGTTCATCAGCAGCTCCGGGGACTGCGCGGTGCGCCAGACACGGCCCGGGCCCGGTGGAGACGGGTCGACGACGTGCACCGTCAGACGGGCCCCCGGCGGGAGGAGTTCCGGGGCGGAGGCGCAGAGGCGTTCCAGGACACTCGTGCCGCGGGGACCCGCGCCGACGAGGGCGACGGAGACCGGCACGGATTCCACGGTCGCGGCAGACAAAAGGGTGACTCCCGGGCGTGTGGGGGCGCAGGGCGGGTGGACCGCGCGCTCGAAGCGGACGGTCCGCCATCATGCCGTCGTGCGCCGAGGAAGCCAACGCGCGTCCCGCGAACCCGCGATATCCCTCATGGGGCGGTCAGGGACGACTCCTCCACGGTCGCGAGCCGCGCCTTCCCGGTCAAAGGTCGAGGCTGGGATGACAGGCCTTGACGTAGGCGTTGGGACGGCAGGGGGCAACGTGTAGACCTTACGGAGCGAGCGCCCCGAAGAAGCAGTATTCGGTCTCGTTGAAGACCTGTGCCGTGCTGGTCGTCGTTGCCGTGCTGGCAACCCTCTGGCTTAGCTCCTCGGGAACATCGCAATCGAAGTCCAGTGACGGCCACGTTCTCGTACCGACCTGGGTGTGGAGCACCGCGCTGATCCTCTGCACCTCGGTGGCAGCCGTCGGACTCCGCCTTGGGCCGGCCCGGGTGAACCGCAATAAGACAGAGGCTCAAGCGATCGCGGAGTACGGCCGAGGCCAGCGGGAATTCGATATCCTCGTCAACTCCCAGAGCCCTACAGGCGTCTTCGCGGTTCCTGGCGTGCGGAATCAGTTCACCATCCGAAATCCAGCGCTCAATTGTCTTCCCTGAGACTCCCACCTTGACAGCGAGCTGCCGTGGCGACAAGCCGGCGGACTGCATAGCTGATCGTAGTGCTGAGAGTTGCCGCCGGGGGATGTCGGCCCGCCGTGACGCGTCTCCGCTGGTTGCCTACTGGCACACGGATTGCGCACCGAAGGGGGACGAACTGTGATCCCCATGGACCAGTACAAGAGCGCACGCGTTGAGGCAGAGCACGCGGCGGCATTGCTGTGGGCGGCGCTGCAACGGGCGGGATTCTCCGAAGATCAGGCAGCGCGGGTGCGTCCCCTGGTCACCGGCCAGGGGACGCGCGTACGTGGAATCGGGGCGTTGCCGATTGGCTCAGCGGTGAAGCTGTCAACCAGGGAGCCGATCAGGACTGGTGCCTTCAGCACACCGGCCGGAACCCGGATCACGATCTGTTCCGTCGGGTGGTGACCGACCCTGCACGCGTGACGCGCGAGGAATGACCCCGGCTCGCTGAGGACGGCAAACAAGGCTCAGTGGGTTGGCAAGGCCCCGCCGACCGGGACGGGACCGGGTGGCCGGGCCCTGGTCGCCCTTGGCCTGGTCCTAGTGATGCGTTCACGGCACGAGAAGGGCGCGTGGCGGAACTCTCGCCCGGGCGCCCGCCCGGTGGTCGCGTACCATGGGTGACGCAGAAGGGGAGTAGCTCTTCGCCGGACCGTCGACATACTGCTCAGCTCGGCTGAGCCGGCGCCCGGAGGCGGGTCCGCACTGGCGGATCTGCCAGCGAGACCTTCGGCAAGCAGTGCACGCCCGTGCCGTACGGCACGAGTGAACCGTGTGCTGCCGTGCCGAGGTGTCGCAGCAGTCACAGCACTCTCGGTGGGGCGGCCCCGACCGATTGAGGAAAATTGATCAGCATCACCGTCCTGGCGCTCGTCTTCGGCGTCGTCTTCCTTGCCGAGCTGCCGGACAAGACGGCCCTCGCCGGACTCGTCCTCGGCACGCGCTACCGCGCCTCGTACGTCTTCGCCGGTGTCGCCGCCGCCTTCGCGCTGCATGTCGCGCTCGCCGTCGCGGCGGGCAGCGTGCTGACCCTGCTGCCGCAGCGGATCGTGCACGCGCTCACCGGCGTGCTCTTCCTCGGCGGCGCCGCCGTGCTGCTCCTGAGGAAGGGGGAGGACGAGGAGGAGATCCGCCGGCCCGAGAACCAGAGCTTCTGGAAGGTTGCGGGGACGGGCTTCATGCTCATCCTGGTCGCCGAGTTCGGCGACCTCACCCAGATCATGACGGCGAACCTCGCGGCCCGCTATGACGCGCCCCTGTCGGTGGGCGTCGGCGCGGTCCTCGCTCTGTGGGCGGTCGCGGGGCTCGGCATCGTCGGCGGCAAGGCGCTGATGAAGAGGGTGCCGCTGCGGCTGATCACCAAGGTCGCGGCGCTGCTGATGCTGGGGCTCGGGGTGTGGAGCCTGTACGAGGCCGTAGCCCTGTGACGGTGTCCGTCCGGTGCTGCGACGGCGGGCATGGTGCTGTGGCGGCGGGTGTAGTTCCGTGACGGGTGTCCGTCCGGCGACCTTGCGGTGGCTGATGGGTGTCCTGACCGTGGCCGGGGCGGCGGCGCGGGAATCAGTGCAGGTCAGAGGCGGTGGCGCAATCCGGAGCCATTTTGTATCGTAGAGGAACAAAGTGGCTCCCGCTCGTTTTCCCTGACCGGCGGGCGGGGCCACCTTGTCCTCGGGGTGCCTGCCGGCCCCTTCCCCGCGCCTTGGAGCCATGCCGATGACGGCCACGACCGTTCTCACCGCCCGCGCCCTTCTCCTGGACATGGACGGCACCCTGGTGAACTCCGACGCCGTGGTGGAGCGCTGCTGGCGGCGCTGGGCCGAGCGGCAAGGGCTGGACGCCGACGAGGTGATGACGGTAGTGCACGGCCGCCAGGGCCACGCCTCGATGGCAGTCCTGCTGCCCCACCGCCCCGTGGAGCAGAACCACGCCGACAACGCGCGCATGCTCGCCGAAGAGACCGCCGACATGGACGGCGTGGTCGAGGTCCCCGGTGCCGCCGCGTTCCTCGCCTCCCTCGCCGGCCTCCCGCACGCCCTCGTGACCTCGGCGGACGCCGCGCTGTCCACCGCGCGCATGGCCGCCGCCGGCCTCAGGCTGCCCGACGCGCGAATCACCGCCGAGAGCGTGGGCGCGAGCAAGCCGGACCCCGAGGGCTTCCTGAAGGGCGCCGCCGAACTGGGCGTCGCCCCCGAGGACTGCGTCGTCCTCGAGGACTCCGGCGCGGGCATCGCCGCCGGACGCGCCGCCGGGATGCGGGTGGTGGGCGTGGGTCCGCGGGCAGCTCCGCACCGCCCCGACATCCTGGTCCAGGACCTCACGCGGGTCCGCGCGGAGGCGGCGGCGGACGGGACGATCCGGCTGCGCATCGGCTGACCGCCACCCTTCCGGGCGTGCCTCAGGGCTCGGTCGTCTCCGACTCCAGCTTCGCCCTCGTGGCCGGCCCGTACACGCCCGGCTCGTCCTGTGTGATGCCGCGGGCCGACTGGTAGTCACGGACGGCCTTCTCCACCTGACTGTCGTAGGTGCCGTTCGCGGGGCCGGCGTACAGGCCGAGTTGGCGCAGCCGGAGCTGGAGTTCCCTGACCTGCGCGCCCTTGTCGCCGGGCCGCAGGACCTGGACGCGACTCCGGCCCCGGCCCTTGGCCGAGGCCGGCGACGCCGAGCCGGTGACCTGCGAGGTCGCCGGCGTCGGGCTCCGCGTGGCCGAGGTGGACGGGCTCGGAGACGGGCTCGACGGTGACGCCGAGGGCGACGGGCTGGCGCTCGGTGACGGTGTCGCACTGGCCGGGAGTGCCGCCGCGGACGTCGTGGACGCCGGTGCGGACGACGGCGGGTTCGACGACGACTCCTCCGGCACGCTCGCCCGTATGTCGGTGGGCAGCGCCTGGTCCCGCTCTGGCGTGTCGTACGAGAACAGTCCGCTCGCGAGCCCCGCAGCCGCCACGACCGCGACGACCGCACCACCGGCGGCCAGCAGCACGGTCCGTCGTCGGCGCCCGGTCGGCTCGTCGTCCTCATCCTCGGGGGTGGGGCTTTCGCTCTCGTCCCGTACGGCCCCGGACCGCTCGGCGTTCTCCGCCGCGGCCGCGAGCCGCATCGTCTCGTCCGGCGCCGCGGAGACCGCACCCGTCGCGTCGGGCTCCACCCCCGGCGGCTCCACCCCGGTCACCTCGGACTCCGGCCCCGTCCCGTCGGGCTCGGTCGCCGTGCCCCCGGGCACGCCCGGCGCTCCCGGTACGTCCGACGCCCCCGGTACGCCTGACGCCCCCAGCCCCACATACGGCCGGATCCGCAACGGATCGAAGTCCTCCGCCGCTGCCGCCTCCGCCGTACGCGCGTTCCGGAGCGCCTCGGACGCCCGTCGGGTGCACCCGCACGACGGCGTGCCGTCCGGCCGCCGCGGCGCTTCGCACCCCGGGCAGATCTGTCCGTTCGATCCGCTCACGCGTGGGTCCCCTCACCGCCTAATTCAAAGATTATGCAGATCTCCCTCACAGGATCTCCCGGGAGCCCCCGGAATCGCAGCTTCCCATCGGGACTCGACAGGCCATAACCGGTCACACCCACCACGATGAGGAGTGCGGCACGGACGACGGAGGACGTACGACCGTCCACGGGAGGCCTTCATGAGCGGTGACACACAGGGCAGGGCGGGAGAGGCGGAGATAGCGGGCGAAGACGCACCCCTCACGAGGCACCCCGCGGCCCCCGCCGACGAGAGTGTGCACGGCAGCGTCCTCGTCTCCATCGGCGCGCTGCTGCTGGGCATGCTGCTCGCCGCCCTCGACCAGACGATCGTGTCGACGGCGCTGCCCACCATCGTCAGCGACCTCGGCGGTCTGGAACACCTGTCGTGGGTGGTCACCGCCTATCTGCTGGCGTCGACCGCGGCGACCCCGCTGTGGGGCAAGCTCGGCGACCAGTACGGGCGCAAGAAGCTGTTCCAGGCCGCGATCGTGATCTTCCTCGTAGGGTCGGCGCTGTGCGGCATGGCGCAGAACATGCCCGAGCTCATCGCCTTCCGCGCCGTCCAGGGCCTCGGCGGCGGCGGACTCATGGTGCTGTCGATGGCGATCGTCGGCGATATCGTCCCGCCCCGGGAACGGGGCCGCTACCAGGGGCTCTTCGGTGCCGTGTTCGGCGCGACCAGCGTGCTCGGGCCACTCCTCGGCGGCCTGTTCACCCAGCATCTGAGCTGGCGCTGGGTCTTCTACGTCAACCTGCCCGTAGGCGTCGTCGCCCTCGCCGTGATCGCGGCGGTGCTGCGCATCCCGAGGAAGGCCGAACGGCACGTCATCGACTACCTCGGCACCCTCCTCATCGCCTCCGTCGCCACCTGTCTGGTCCTGGTCGCCTCGCTCGGCGGTACGACCTGGAACTGGGCCTCGCCGCAGATCGCCGGACTCGCGATGCTCGGCGCCGTGCTGCTCGCGGCGTTCGTACTCGTCGAACAGCGGGCGGCCGAACCCGTACTGCCGCTGAAGCTGTTCCGCGTCCGCACCTTCACGCTCTCCGCGGTCATCAGCTTCATCGTCGGCTTCGCGATGTTCGGCGCCATGACGTATCTGCCGACGTTCCTGCAGATCGTCCAGGGCATCTCGCCGACCCTGTCCGGCGTGCACATGCTGCCGTTGGTGGCCGGCATGCTGCTGTCGTCCACCTCCTCGGGCCAGATCGTCAGCCGTACCGGCCGCTGGAAGGTGTTCCCGATCGCGGGCACCGGCGTCACCACGCTCGGCCTGCTCCTGCTGCACCGGCTCGACGAGCACAGCGGTGCGGCCGAGATGAGCGGCTACTTCTTCGTCTTCGGCCTGGGCCTCGGCCTGGTCATGCAGGTCCTGGTGCTGATCGTGCAGAACGCGGTCGGCTACGAGGACCTCGGCGTCGCCACCTCCGGCGCCACCTTCTTCCGCTCCATCGGCGCCTCTTTCGGCGTGGCCGTCTTCGGTACGATCTTCGCGAGCCGCCTCGGCGACAAACTGGCGGCGGCCCTCACCGGCCTGCCGCTCCCGGCGGGGGTCTCCCCGGACGCCCTGAAGGCCGACCCGCGCGGCATCGCGGCCCTCCCGGCCGCCGTACGGCCCGCCGTCCTGCACGCGTTCGCCTCCTCCATCACCGATGTCTTCCTCTACGCCGCTCCGGTCGCCCTCCTCGGCTTCGTACTGGCCTGGTTCCTGCGCGAGGACAAGCTGCGCGGCTCGGTGACGGCGCCGGACGTGACGGAGACGCTGGCGAGCAACCCGGTGGAGCGGTCGTCGTACGACGAGGTGTGCCGGGCGCTGTCCGTGCTCGGCTCGCGCGAGGGGCGGCGCCAGATCTACGAGAAGATCACCGGGCGGGCCGGGTACGACCTGCTGCCCGCGGCGAGCTGGCTGCTGCTGCGGATCAAGAAGTACGGCTGGGTCGAGCCGGCGGTGCTGGCCGAGCGCAGCACGGTCCCGCTGAACGTGATCATCGCCGCCGCGCGGCAGCTGGAGGAGCGGCACCTGGCGGTACGCGAGGGGCTCGACCTGGTGCTCACGGACGAGGGCCGCGAGGTCGCCGAGAACCTGGCCAAGGCGCGCGAGGAGTCCCTGGCCGAACTGCTCGGCGACTGGTGGGGCCCGGACCGTCCGACCGATCTGATCAAGCTGGTCCAGGAGCTGAACACGGAGCTGTGCGGTTCGGACGCGGAACGTCCGCACGACGGGTCCGCCTAGGACGGGGGAGCCCACGGGGGGGTCACGGACATTCTCGGGAGGGGCAGGGCAGGGCACGCAACCGGATATGCAACGGTGCGCGGTTCGTTTGGGGGCGCCCCTGCGGGCAACCCGGGCGGGAGACGGCCCGCCGGGCCGAGACACCGGAAGGCATCCATGTCCACAGGCCTGATCATCGCCCTGATCGTCATCGTGATCGTGGCGGCCGTCCTCGCGGGCGCGGCCGCCGTGTCCCCGACCGCCCGGGGCGCGATCGGCGGCCGGGGCCTGAGGCGCCGCTTCGGGCCGGAGTACGAGCGGACCGTGGCGCGGTACGACGGTGACACCAAGGCCGCCGAGCGCGACCTCATCGAGCGGCTGAAACGGTACGGCTCGCTGCGCGAGCAGCCGCTGGAGCCGGCCGAGCGCGGACGGTACGGGGAGCGCTGGACGGCCGCGCAGGAGCGCTTCGTCGACTCCCCGAGTCAGGCGGTCGCCGAGGCGGACCTGCTGCTCGCCGAGCTGGCGGGCGCGCGGGGCTTTCCCGACGGCGGTCGTTACGAGGAACAGCTCGACGCGTTGTCCGTGCACCACGCCGACCACGTCAACGGTTACCGCCGACTGCACCGGGCGGCCCACGCCCCGGCGCCCGGCGCTGCCGCCGACAGTCGCGCCGGCACGGAGGAGATGCGTGAGGCCATGCTGGAGGCCCGTGCCCTGTTCGAGGACCTGGTGGCACCCCCGCGCCGGCAGTCGTCCGGCTCCATCACCAAGCCGCCCGCGCCCACCCACGCCCGCACCGAGGGGCGGTCACGTCTGCCGTGGATGTTCCACCGGCAGCATGCGAAGGGGAGTTGAGGGACATGACCGATCTGACACCGGAAGGAGGGGGCGTCGGCCGCCGGAGTGAGGCCGAGGTGCGGCCCGAGGGCGGTGAGCGCCGGGCGGAGGCAGGGATGCGGCCTGGGGAGGGTGAGCGCTGGGGGGACGCCGGGGCGTGGCCCGAGGAGCGTGAGCGCCGGGCGGAGGCCGAGGCGGGGCTCGGAGGCGGTGAGCGCCGGGAAGGCGTGGAGCTCCGGCCGGAAGGTGGCCCACCCGAGGCCCGGCTGTTGCCGCGGGAGGAGTGCGACCAGTTCGAACTGCGGTTGCAGCATGCCGTCGGTGAGTTCGTCGACGACCCCTGGGAAGCCGTCGAGGAGGCCGACCGCGTGGTGCAGGAGGTCGCCTCACGGCTCGCGGAGGTCGTCACCTCGCGGCGGCGGACGCTGAAGGCATCCTGGCAGGACACCGCCGACGACGCACACCCCACCGCCGACACCGAACAGCTGCGGCTCGCCCTGCGCGACTACCGCGCGACGGCCGAGCGGCTGCTCAGCATGTGAACCGACGGCCGCGGCAAGTCCGCAGGGAGGCCGCGGGGAGGCCGCAGCAA
>CBFHCJ010000229.1:0-9345 GCA_965654005.1 uncultured Streptomyces sp.
GCCCGCACCGCCGCCGTCGCCGCGTCCGAGGGCGCCGACTGGCACGACCCGCGCGAAGGCGGCCTGCTGCCCGACCCGTACATCGCGATGGGCCAGACCGCCGAGAACCTCGCCCGTCTGAAGGGCGTCACCCGCGAAGAGATGGACGAGTTCGGCGTCCGCTCGCAGAACCTCGCCGAGCAGGCCATCGCCAAGGGCTTCTGGGAGCGCGAGATCACCCCGGTGACCCTCCCGGACGGCACGGTCGTCAGCAAGGACGACGGACCGCGGCCCGGGGTGACCCTGGAGGGCGTCTTGGGCCTCAAGCCCGTCTTCCGCCCCGACGGCCGCGTCACCGCCGGCAACTGCTGCCCGCTCAACGACGGCGCCGCCGCCCTGGTCATCATGAGCGACACCAAGGCCCGGGAGCTCGGGCTCACGCCGCTCGCGCGGATCGTCTCCACCGGCGTGTCGGGGCTCTCGCCGGAAATCATGGGTTACGGCCCCGTCGAGGCCAGCAGGCAGGCCCTCCAGCGCGCCGGCCTCACCATCGACGACATCGACCTCGTCGAGATCAACGAGGCCTTCGCCGCCCAGGTGATCCCCTCCTATCGCGACCTGAACATCCCGCTGGACAAGCTGAACGTCAACGGCGGCGCCATCGCCGTCGGCCACCCGTTCGGCATGACCGGCGCCCGCATCACCGCCACTCTGATCAACTCCCTCCAGTTCCATGGCAAGCAGTTCGGTCTGGAGACGATGTGCGTCGGCGGCGGCCAGGGCATGGCGATGGTCATCGAGCGCCTGAACTGACCGCCGCCCGGTACGCCGTCGCCCCGAACCCTGCGCGCCGTCGGCCACGTACACCGACGACCTCGAACTTCGTGCACCGGCGGCCTCGAACCCCGTACACCGATGGCCCGGAGCCCCGTATCCTTCGGGGCTCCGGGCTGCTCCGGGCCGATTTGTGATCCAATCTCTCCCAGGATGTGACCTATCTCCCTCACGAAGGGATATACGCAGGTCAGGGCCGATTCACGACCAACCCCGGGGACACGAACTGTCCGTTTCGTGACGTTACGCACTGACAGCTGGTTAGTCCACCCTTCAAGCTGATGTAGGAAGTCGGGGGTCGACTTTGAACCGGGAGTACGTCAGTGAGCGCCATGCCGATTGCTCTGCTGCTCACCACGTCCGCCACCGCGGGCGTGGGCGTCGCCGTGTTGTGCGGCGTGCGGGCGCTGCGCCGACAGGTCGCGGCCCTGCACACCGAACTCGTCGAGAGCCGTGCCGCACACGCGCGCGGGCTGGTGCCCGCCGCCCGCTCCGCCTCCGACGCTGAGGAGATACGCGCCGCCGTGGCCGCGGCGCTCGCCGAGGAGCGGGAGCGCGAACTGGCCGAGGCGCGCGCCTTCTGGGCCGCCCAGGAGGCCCGTGACATCGCCGACGCCCCCACCCTGCTCGGCCTGCCCGACAGCGACCTGTTCGTGCCCCGCCAGTCGGACTTCGCGGGTCTGGAGCACGACAGCCTGGAGCCGGTGGCCGAGCCCGGCATCGACGACAACGAGTTCGCCGGGGAGTCCCCCGAACTGGCCGCCGCCCGCCGCCGCCACCCCTCGCACCCCGACTTCGTACCGAGCCCGTCCCCCGTCGTGAACGACCACGACCGCACGGTCGCCTGCCTCGAGGAGCTGGCCGCCGCCCGCACGGAACTCGCCGACGTCCGCCCCGGCCCGCTGGGCACCCTCGACGTCTACGTCTTCGCCGACGGTACGACCCTGTGCATGACCCCGGGCCACCGCGAGACCGCGGAGCGCCTGGCCGCGGCCCTGAGCGACGGCCACGCGCCGGTCCTGCTCGGCGGCTCGGGCGTCTCGGGTGCGTACTCGCTGACGTTCGAGTGCGGCGAGGAGAACGTCTACATCCTCGCGGACCGCGTCATCGCGTCCCTGTGACCCGCGCCTTTCCAGGTAACCCGCGCCCTTCGAGCCCCCCGGCGTCACACCCCGGCCCGTTTCCGGGCCTCCTCCACGAGCGCCACGGCCTCCGCCAGTTCCGCCTCTTCCTTCAGGGCGAGTGCCAGATCGTGCCCGGCGACCGTGATCTGGTCGGCGGCCGCGAACATGCCCGCGTCCGGCATCTCTCGCGGCTCGGCCGAGGGGTCCTCGAGGAGCTGGGCACGACGTGTCAACTCCCTGGCCAGACCTAGGGCCTCGGCCGCCGCGCAGCGCTGGAGCCGGCTCTGCGGAGCGGCCCGCAAACGGTCGGCGAAGTGATCCACGGCCCGGGTCAAAGGCGTCGTATCAAGCACGCCGCGAGACTACGCGTCGCGGCAGGACTGTTGCCAACAGGCGAACACTCAGGCACGGTGACCTGAAGGACCGGCTTCATCGAGTGCGTCCGGAGGCGCCGATGTCCCAAGTCTTCTCCCAGGAGACCCATCGCAATCTGCTCGCCCGCATCCCCCATTGCACCGGTCGCGAAGTGTCCGACTGGCTGCGCACCGTCGACGAAGGCCCCGCTCTCTGCTTCGAGGAGAAGGTCAGCTGGCTCCGGCACGAGCACAATCTCGCGTACGGCCACGCCAAGGCGATCATTCACGAGTACGACCTGAGGAGGGCCGCGCGCAACCTGCTCTGAGCGCGCACCACCGAACCGCACCGGCAACCAGACGTCAGCACGACGAAGGGCCCGCGAACCCCGTCGAGGGTTCGCGGGCCCTTCACTGCCCGGTGCCTGTATGGCCCCTACGGTCAGTCGTTACTGCTGAAGATGGCGACCAGCCGCAACATCTCGACGTAGATCCACACGAGGGTCATGGTCAGGCCGAACGCGGCCAGCCAGGCCTCCTCGCGCGGCGCGCCGTACGCGATGCCGTCCTCGATCTGCTTGAAGTCGAGGGTCAGGAAGAACGCACCGATCAGGATCGCGATCAAGCCGACGATCGCGCCCAGCGGGCCCATGCTGCGCAGCCCGCCGTCCGGCGCGACGCCGAAGACGACCAGCAACAGGTTGACCGCCATGGTCAGGACGAAGGCGATGGCGATGGCCAGGCCGATCCGGGCGTAGCGCGCGGTCACGCGGATCCAGCCCGCCTTGTAGACGAGCAGGGTCGCGCCGGAGACCGCCATCGTGCCGAGCACGGCCTGGAACGGCGCGCCGTTCCACTGCTCGTTGTACAGCTTGCTGAGCACGCCTAGGAAGACGCCCTCGAAAGCGGCGTACCCGAGGATCAGCGCGGGCGACGGGGTCCGCTTGAAGGACTGCACCATCGCCAGGACGAACGCGACGAGGCCGGAGCCGATCGCGAGGCCGAAGCCGGTGGACGAGACCGGCAGCAGCGCCCAGGCGAGGATCGCGCAGACCGCGACCGTGCCGAGCGTCATCGCCGAGCGCATGACGACGTCGTCCATCGTCATGCGGCCGGTGGTGGCCGGGGCCTGCGGCGGGGCGCCGTACTGCGTCTGCTGGCCGTAGGGGTTCTGAGCGTAAGGGTTCTGCGCGTAGGGGTTGCCGCCCGCGTAAGGGTTCTGCGCGTACGGGTTGCCCTGCCCGGCCTGCGGCGCGGTGTTGAAGCCCGCGTAGCCGTTGTCGCGGCTGAACCCCCGTCGCGAGAAGACCGGGTTGCTGCTCCTCATTTCACTCCTCCATGGCCACCCTGCGCGGCCTTGGCTCAAGAGTAATAGGTGGGCAAAGGATTGACCCTAGTGCTTGGGGAGGATCTTTCCCTCGTCCTTGCGGGCAACACGCTACGCGTGTCCCTGATTCCCCGCGAGGAACCAGCCCATCCATGACCGACCTGGGACAGAGTCGAGACCGGCCACTGATCGGCCGGGGTCCGAACTTCACCCGGACGGACACCCTCCGACCGCTCACTCCAGCGGGAAGCCCGTGTAACCGTCCGCGAGGTCGGCCTCGGCGGCGCGCGAGGCGGTGAGCCGCTCCAGGCGGGCCAACTGGACACGGTCGTCGAACGGCGTGGCGTCCGGGGCGCGGTGCAGCAGGGTCGTCATCTCGTACGAGAACCGTTCGGCCTGCCAGACGCGGCGCAGACACGTCTCGGAGTACGCGTCGAGCCGCTCGCTCGACCCCGTCTCCCTCTCGTGCGTCAGGGCCCGTGCGAAGGTGACGACGTCCCCGACGGCGAGGTTGAGCCCCTTGGCGCCGGTGGGCGGCACGATGTGGGCGGCGTCCCCGGCGAGGAAGAGCCGACCGTGGCGCATGGGCTCGTGGACGTAACTGCGCATCGGGGTCACCGACTTGGCGGTGATGGGACCGCGGGCGAGCGTCCAGTCGTCGGCGGTCTCGAAGCGCCGCTCCAGCTCGTCCCAGATCTCCTCGTCCGCCCACTCCTCGGCGTCCGTGCCCTCCGGTACCTGGAGGTAGAGGCGGGAGACGAAGGATTCGATGGGGAGCGAAGCGACTTCCTTGGAAGGGTGGTGGCGGGTGACGGGCGGGCGCATGCTCAGCAGGGCGAAGCCGCGCTCGTGGCGGGCGTAGACGAGTTCGTCGTGCGAGGGCGCGACATCGGCGAGGATGCCCAGCCAGCCGAAGGGGTACGTACGTTCGAAGACTTGGGACGCCTCGGCGGGGACTGCCCTGCGGGACACGCCCCAGGAGCCGTCGCACCCGACGACGTAGTCGCACTCCAGGACGTCCTCGCGCCCCTCGTGCCGAAAGCGCACCTTGGGCCGCTCCGTGGTCGCGTCCTCGACGGCGAGCGCCTCGGCCTCGAAGAGGAGCGGTCCGCCCTCCTTGAGCTGGAGCGCGATGAGGTCCTTGCAGACCTCGGTCTGGGCGTAGACCATCACGGAGCTGCCGCCGGTGAGCTCGGGAAAGTCGACGCGGTGACGGCGGCGCGCGAAGCGCAGCTCGATCCCGTCGTGCCGCAGCCCCTCGCGGTCCATGCGCTCACCCGCCCCGGCGGCCCGCAGGACGTCGACGGTGCCCTGCTCCAGGATCCCGGCCCGCTGACGCTGTTCGACGTAGAGCCGGTCACGGCTCTCCAGTACGACCGAGTCGATGCCGGCGTTGTGCAGCAGCCGCGCGAGCAGCAGCCCGGCGGGTCCCGCTCCGATGATGCCGACGGTGGTACGCATCCCGACGCCCCTTTGCGCTCGTACGGTCCCCGGCCGCGCCAGGGGTGGTGGACATGTTCGCGGTGTTCGCGGCGTGCTCACGATCACAGCTCGGTTTGTGCTCTTGCGCGCCTGTTCGCATGGTGAACTTTTCTTCACCAGCCTTCGAGCCGAGTGTCCGACGACAGGGGCTCACTGTCAACGGTCGTCCTACAAAACGGCGAACCGACAGAAGAGGGGCGCGCACACGAGGCGCCCTCGAGGGGCGTGCATATATGCGCGGGGTGTGCCCGGAACCGGACTCGAACCGGTACGCCCGCGAGGGGCAGCGAGGTTTAAGCTCGCCGTGTCTGCGTTCCACCATCCGGGCAGGCCATGAGCTCCGCATAGAGCGTTCCGAGCCTATCGGGACGCATCGTCCGAACAGTGCCCGGGCGATGCGATGTTGTCTTATTTTATTGATGTCTGAGGATGCATCAGCACCCGGTACGGGCCATCCGCACTTGCCAATAGCCTTTCGGGCGACCGCGGCCCGCGTATGGGGAATGACGGAATTTCACCGCACAGAAGGAGCGCGGTGGGACCCGCTCCGTAGAACCGAGCAACGGCTTTACACGTCGGGTCCTATGGCAGCGTCATCCCCAGGTATGACACGGGCGGCAGCAGTCCGCCCCAAGACGGCCCCGGGAACGGGAACAACGGCTGACTACACGACGCCGATCGGCCGCGACGATGGAACACGTCCTCTTCACCGTCGCCGTCCCGACAGGAGCACCCTCCCGTGACCAGCACTCCCCTCGCCGACCGGACCACCACGGTGGCCGCCCGCGCCACGGATCTGTCGAAGGTCTACGGGCAGGGCGAGACCCAGGTGGTGGCCCTGGACCGGGTCACCGTCGACTTCCAGCAGGCCCAGTTCACGGCGATCATGGGTCCTTCGGGCTCCGGCAAGTCGACGCTGATGCACTGCGTCGCCGGGCTCGACTCCTTCTCGTCCGGTTCCGTCCGCATCGGCGACGTCGAGTTGGGCTCGCTGAAGGACAAGCAGCTCACCAAGTTGCGCCGGGACAAGATCGGCTTCATCTTCCAGGCGTTCAACCTGCTGCCGACGCTGACCGCGCTGGAGAACATCACCCTCCCGATGGACATCGCGGGTCGCAAGCCGGACAAGGTCTGGCTGGACACCGTGATCCAGATGGTCGGCCTGGCAGAGCGGTTGAGTCACCGGCCCTCGCAGCTGTCCGGCGGCCAGCAGCAACGCGTCGCGGTGGCACGGGCGTTGGCGTCCAAGCCGGACATCATCTTCGGCGACGAGCCCACCGGCAACCTGGACTCGCGCTCGGGCGCCGAGGTGCTGGGCTTCCTGCGCAACTCCGTACGGGAGTTCGGGCAGACGGTGGTGATGGTCACTCACGACCCGGTGGCGGCGGCGTATGCGGACCGCGTGATCTTCCTGGCGGACGGGCGGATCGTGGACGAGTTGCACGAGCCGAGCGCGGAGGCGGTGCTGGATCGCATGAAGCAGTTCGACGCCAAGGGGCGCACCAGCTGACGCGTTCGCGCCCCGTCTGGGGGCTCCGCCCCCAGACGGGCTGAGTGTGCCAGCCCGGGCTGCGAGGCCCAAACCACCCACCGCACAACACAGCCCCGGACAGGGAGAAATGTTCCGTACCGCCCTGCGCAACGTGCTCGCGCACAAGGCCAGGCTGCTCATGACCGTGCTCGCCGTGATGCTCGGCGTGGCCTTCGTGTCGGGCACCCTGGTGTTCACCAACACCATCTCGGACGCCTACCAGAAGAGCTCCGCCAAGGGCTTCGCCCAGGTCGACGTGGCCATCCAGCCGTCGAGTGCACAACACACCGGCGACAAGGTCCGCAAGGTCGGCAAGGTCCGCGAGGTCGGCGACGAGCCCAAGCTCACGAACGCCCTCCTCGCCAAGGCCACCGAGGCGCGGGGCGCCGACAGCGCGATCGGTGTCGTCAGCGGCTTCACCGCCATCGCCGACAAGGACGGCAAGCTCATCGGCGGCGGCTTCCAGTCCCAGGGCGGGAACTACTGGGGGGCCAAGGATCCGCGGTACCCGCTCGTCAGCGGACAGGCTCCCAAGGGGCCGGACCAGGTCCTCATAGATTCCGAGACCGCCAGGCGCGCCGGGTACAAGGTCGGCGACACCGTACGGCTCTCCATCGACGGGCCCGTCCTGACGCCGAGGATCACCGGCATCTTCACCACCGACGACGGCAACGTCGCCGCCGGCGGCAGCCTCGCCCTCTTCGACACGGCCACCGCCCAGCAGCTGTTCCACAAGGCCGGCTCGTACGACGAGATCGATGTGAAGGCCGCTCCCGGCACCAGCCAGACCGCCCTGCAGAACACGCTCGACGCGATCGTGCCGAAGGACGTCGCCTCCACCACCACCGGCAAGCAGCTCGCCGACGACCAGGCCCAGCGCATCTCCGAGGCGACGAGCAGCATGCGTAACGCCCTGCTGGTCTTCGCGGGCATCGCGCTGTTCGTCGGCACGTTCATCATCGCCAACACCTTCACCATGCTGGTCGCCCAGCGCACCAAGGAGCTGGCGCTGCTGCGCGCGGTCGGCGCCTCCCGTAGGCAGGTGACCCGGTCCGTGCTCTTCGAGGCGTTCGTGGTGGGCGCGGTCGCCGCCGTCACGGGGCTCGCCGCCGGCATCGGCATCGGAGCCGGGCTTCGGGGTCTGGTGGGCAGGCTCGGCGGAACCGTTCCGGACGGGCCGCTCGTCCTCAGCCGGGGCACGGTCCTCACCGCCTTCGCCGTGGGCATCCTGATCACCGTGCTGGCCGCCTGGCTGCCCGGCCGCCGCGCCGCGAAGATTCCGCCGGTCGCCGCGATGGGCAGCGTCCACGCGAAGGCGACCACCAAGTCCCTGGTCGTCCGGAACACGATCGGCGCCCTGTTCGCCGCGGCCGGCGTCACCGCCGTTGTGTACGCCACCACGATGAACGACACCACGGACGCCCAGACCCCGATGGGTCTCGGCGCGACGCTGCTCGTCCTCGGCGTCTTCGTCCTCACCCCCCTGCTGTCCCGCCCGCTGATCGCGGCCACCGCACCCTTGATGCGCGGCTTCGGGATCGCCGGGAAGCTGGCCCGGCAGAACGCGGTGCGCAACCCGCGCCGCACCGCGGCCACAGCCTCGGCCCTGATGATCGGCCTGACCCTGATCACCGGCCTCACGGTGATGGCGGGCAGCCTGCAGACCGCGATCGACAAGATGGCCGCCTCCTCGATCAGGGCGGACTACGTGGTGTCCATGGCGAACGGCAACGACCTCTCGCCCGACGTCGAGAAGACGCTGAAGTCGACCCCCGGCGTCACCGCGACCAGCCCGCTGCGCAACGCGCCCTCCCGTATCGACGGCCAGACCGAGTTCCTGACCGGCGTCGACGCCGCCACGATCGGCAAGCTGACGGATCCGACGGTCGACGACGGCGCCTTCAAGGTAGGCGGCACCCAGGTCGTCGTCGACGACGGCACCGCCAAGTCGCACCACTGGAAGGCCGGCTCGCGGTTCACGGTCTCGTACGAGGACGGGAAGAAGCAGCAGCTGACGGTCACCGGCGTCTATCAGGGCACCAGGCTGATGCGCGGCATCATGCTGGACGATGCGACGCTCTCCCCGCACCAGAGCAACCCGTCCGACATGCAGATCATGGTCAGGATGTCCGGCGGCGCCACCGCCTCGGCCAAGAAGACGCTGGACAAGGCGCTCGGCGACAACCCGGCCATCAGCGTCCAGGACAAGAAGGACATCTCCAACAACATCGCGCAGATTTTCACGCTGATGCTGAATCTGCTCTACGGCCTGCTGGCCATGGCGGTGATCGTCGCCGTCCTCGGCGTCATCAACACCCTCGCCATGTCGGTCTTCGAGCGCTCGCAGGAGATCGGGATGCTCCGCGCGATCGGCCTGGACCGCAAGGGCATCAAGCGTATGGTCCGTCTGGAGTCCCTGGTCATCTCGCTCTTCGGCGGCGTGCTCGGCATCGGCCTTGGCGTGTTCTTCGGATGGGCCGCCGGTGAACTGCTCGGCACGAAGTTGGCGACGTACGAGCTGGTCCTGCCCTGGGGCCGGATGGCCGTCTTCCTCCTCCTGGCGGCGATGGTCGGCGTGCTGGCCGCCCTGTGGCCGGCCCGGCGCGCGGCCCGCCTGAACATGCTGACGGCGATCCAGTCGGAGTAGGCGTCGGTGGAGGGGCAGGGGTTGGCAACTGCTCGGTTGTGCGATCCGGGACGCCGGGTGCGGTGCCT
>CBFHCJ010000230.1:0-9326 GCA_965654005.1 uncultured Streptomyces sp.
GGACGGCCCCGGCCTAGCGGGCCAGCCCGGTGACGATCAGCGTGATGCCGGCGATGAGGGCCACGATCCCCAAGGCCAGGACGCCGAGCTGGAGGATGCGCAGTCGCCGCGCCCGGCCCAGCCCGGCGGTGGCAGCGTCCAGGGGTTCCAGTCCGTAGGCCGAATTCGCGGCCACGGGTGCCCCGCCCACCAATCGCTCGTCGGCCTCCCCCACGGAATTTGCCGCGGCGCTTGCCGGCCGGTGCATACATCAACCGGTTCGCTCGGATCCGTCCCAGCAGCCGTACCGGCTCCTCGCGCAGCAGCCAGGTCAGGCACACGATGTCGTATCCGCAGTCCACGACGAACAGGACCGGTGGGTCGCCCGGGCTCCACTGCTTGGCCTGTTCAAGGCGTCCGTGCAGCTCACGTATCTGATTGGCGGTGACCTCGCCAGGCTCGTGTCCCGGCGACCTGGATGTGAGCCTGGCGAGGTCACCAGGGGGATCGAGACGATGCTTGTTTCTCGGCGTAAGTGAACTGTGCTTGCCTTCCTCAGTGACGGCGGATGGACGCGAAGAACCTCTGTGCACGCTCGGTTCGAGGGTTGTGGAGTAGCTCGGACGGCGATCCACGCTCGATGATGCGGCCGGCGTCCATCATCACGATCTCGTCGGCGACGTTCTCGGCGAACTGCAGCTCGTGCGTGACGATCAGCATCGTCGAGCCCTTGGCGGCGAGGTCTTGCATGACCGCGAGCACCTCGCCGACGAGTTCCGGGTCGAGTGCTGACGTGGGCTCGTCGAACAGCAGGAGTCTGGGTTGCATCGCGAGCGCTCGTGCGATCGCCACTCGTTGCTGCTGCCCACCGGACAGCTCGTTGGGGTAGCTGTCCTTCTTGTCGGCCAGCCCCACTTTCTCCAGCATGTCCTCGGCGATGGAGACTGCGTCGGGCTTGCGGAGTCGCTTCACCGAGATCGGGGCGAGCGTGATGTTGTCCAGCACGGTGTAGTTCGGGAACAGGTTGAAGTTCTGGAAGACCATGCCGAAGTTGAGCCGCTGCTTACGGGCTACCGACGTGGACACGGGGACACGATGGGTGCCGCGAACGGCCTGACCGATCATCTGCCCGTCGATGAAGATCGCACCGGCGTTGATCGGTTCAAGCATGTTGATCGTGCGTAGCATTGTGGACTTGCCGGACCCGGACGGGCCGACGATGCAGGTGACGGTGCCGGCTTCGATCGCGAGGTCGACATCGGTGAGTACCTGGAAGTCACCGAAACTCTTGGAAACGTTGACGAGTTCGAGTAGGGCGGTCACTCCATGCCTCCCGCTGGGAGCTTCAATGCTCGCTTCTTGTTCGAAGGCGGCGCCGTTGCCTGCCTGCGTGTGAAGCCGCGGGCGAAGCGACGTTCCAGCAGCGATTGGCCGAACATCGCCAGGCTGGTGAGCACGAGATACCAGAAGACCGCGACAGTCAGCAGGGGGATCGTCTCGAAGTTCACGGCGTAGATGGTCTGTACGGTGGTGAGGAGTTCGGTGTAGCCGATCACCGACACCAGCGAGGTGCTTTTGAAGATCGTGATGACTTCGTTGGCCAGTGCCGGGGTGATGGTGCGGACCACCTGTGGCCCGAGCACCTTGCGGTACGTGGTCCATGGTCCGAGCCCGAGTGCCGTGCACGCCTCGAACTGTCCTGTGGGCAGGGACTGCACGCCGCCGCGAAATACTTCGGCGGAGTATGCGCCGAGGTAGATCGCCAGACCGATGACGGCGGCGCTGAAGCGGGAGATCAGCGAGTTGGCGGGGACGGAGACGAAGGTCGGTCCGAAGGGGATGCCGATTCCGAATTCGGGGACGAGTGCGCTGGCGAAGAAGATGACCAGCAGCGTCACCAGGGGCGGCATCGCCCGCATCAACCAGATGTAGAGCAGGGCGAGGGTGCGCAGGACGGGCAGGCTGGACATCCGGCACCAAGCGGTGAGCACGCCCAGTGTCAGTCCGAGGAGCGTGGTGATGATGGTCAGCTCGACGGTGTGGAGCAGCCCTTGAAGGACGAGTGTGCTCAGCAGGTACGAACCGATGACGTCCCAGTGCCAGTTGTCGTTGAAGAAGAACAGGTGTGCGAACAGTAGCGCGATGTACGCGGCCAGTAGGTACGTGATCCACTGCTTGATGCTGGTCCGCGACCGGATCGGCAGGGCTGCCTGTGCCCGCCATTGCGGTGGGGTCGCCGGAGCGTTCTGATCCGTGATCGTTTCCACGACCGGTCCCTTACTTCTTCAGGCTCGGGCCGGCGTTCAGCGGCATATTCGGTATCCCGAACTCCTCCTGCCCCCACTTGTGCAGCAGCTGGTCGTAGACACCCGTGCTCACGAGCTTCAGCAAGGCGGCGCGCAGTGCGTCGCGGAACTGGCTGTTGTCCTTGTTGATGGCGATGCCGTACTTGCCCGACGACTCCGTGAAGACGACCTTGTAGAGCTTCGGGCTCGTCTTGGCGTTGAAGAGCATCGCCGGCGAGTCACCCCAGAACGCATCGGCCTGCCCGCTCTTGACGGACAGCAGTGCCGCTCCGCTGTCGCCGTACCCCGCGCTTTTGACCGCCTTGCGGCCGGCTGCCGTACACGCCTTGGACACCTGGTCGATCAGCCCTTGCTGCGATGTTCCGCGCACGTAACCGATGGACAGGCCGCACAGGTCCTTGTCCGGAGTGATCTCGCTCTTGCTGAACGAGGCCGACGTGAGGATCGCCGTGCCGGACTGGAGGTAGTCGATGAAGTCGATCTTCCCCCGGCGCTCCTTGTAGTCGCCGATCGATGCGATCACGTCGAACCTCTCGGCCTCCAGCCCGGGGACCATTGCGTCGAAATTCCCCTGCTGCAGGTCCAGTTTCAGTCCCATCGTGGTTGCCGCGTCCTGCAGCAGATCCGGCACCAGGCCTGCGATGTGCCCCTTGTCGTCGACGAACTTCACCGGCGCGACATCAGGGTTGATCGAAGCCGTGAAGCTCCCACGCCCGCGCATGGAACCAGGCACCATCGCCGCGATCTTGGAGTCCTTGGAGACCTTGATCTGGGCGCCGACCTTGTTCGGCTTCGCGTTGGTCCCCTCAGTACCCTTCGGGGTCGGAGTCGTGGTGCAGGCCGCTACCGTGAGCAACACCGCGCTGGTGATAGTGGCGATGCCGAATGTTCTTCTCATTGCATTGCTGCCATTTCTAGGAGGAGTCAGAAGGAGTCGCCGAACCGCCGCAAGGTGAATCGACGCCAGGCAATCGCAGATTGCTGCCTCGAAGCCGTCGGGGGACGTGTGGAGCGTCCGACATGCCCGGCCGCCCCGCCGAGGTCAGGAGAATGCATGGGCGGTGACAGGTCGGGCAGCCTCGAGCACGCGCCGACGCCTCAGCCGAAAGTTGGGCATGATCGGCCGAGGTTGTGCGTGCACACTGTGGAGTCTTGATTCGTGGCGCGCCGATCGAGGTGGTACGTCATGATCTCGATGGCGAGCCTGTCCAGCGCGGGAAGGCCGGGGGCCCGTGTCGGACGGCCGCGTGTGCTTGGTGAAGGGCTCGGCGAAACCCGGGCGAGCAGTGTGCCGGGCCTCGGCGAGTGTTGCCGCCAGTCATATCAACCGGCGGTTACATCGGGGCTAGGAGCCCGTTGTCGGCTCAATAGTGTGTTCGATGAAGTACTCGACGAGGTCCGGGCGAATGATGTCCCACCTCGCCTCGGCGAGCTTGCCGTCGGCCAGCCAGGTCAACCGGCGAAGCCGGATCACCGCCTGGCCCTCGGCTACACGCAGCCGCGCTGCGGTCGCAGCGTCGAGCGCGATCGGGTCGACGTAGACGCGGGATTTCACCGCGGGGATGCCCATGCGGGCGAAGTAGTCGTGGACCGTCAGGTGGCCGAGATCCTCCTCTTGCAGTCGAGGTGCCAATGAGAACGGGATGACGGAGAGCTCGACGGCGATCACGTTGTCGTCGATGTCGAACTTCAGCCGTCGCAGTTGATGCACGGGTGTGTCATCAGCCACGCCCGGCATCTCCAGACCGGCATCGCGAGCCTGGACCACCGTCGCAGACTCCACAGCATGCCGCCCCGGGATCTTCGGACCCCGCAGGGACGTGCTGACGAAGCGCAGCAGGTTCTCCTGCCGCGCCCCCTCGGTGACGAAGGTGCCCCGCCGTCGGTGACGCTCCACCAACCCAGCCTGCGCCAGCTCACTCAGCACTCGCTGCGCGGTCGCGCGGCCGATCGAGTACAGCTGCTGGAGCTCGGCCTCCGTGGGAAGCCGACTGCCGGGAGGAAGTGCGCCAGAGCGGATCTGCTGCTCGAACTCGTTACGGATCCGCAGGTACGCCGGGACTGCCATGGCCAGAAATGTAGCCCTGACCAAATGACCGGTCAATACCCGATTTTAAAAGTCAATTAATCTGTGGTTACGCGTCCCGTTGCGTGCCATCATCGCCTGTCCGGGGCATCCTGTGGCGTCCTTGGTTCCACGGGACCGAGGCCTGCACACGGGCCTGGAGCATGTAGGGTTCCGAAATTTCGGGATGTGCGCTGACCTGGGCGTTCGCTGCGTGACGCGGTCTTCTTCACGGTGTCTCGGTACTCGTGGATGAGGCCGCCAAGGATGTCGTGGCGTTGGATCCGCGGGGCGGGGAAGGGGATGACGCCCGGGTCGTCCAGCATCGCCGCCGCTGCCGCCGCGTCCTACGCCACGACCGACCACGGCCATGGCAACGCCGAGGACACACACGGCTACGACATGGCCAGTTCGTCCTCGGCGAGGGGTTCGGGGGCGGCGAGGTTGTCGGAGCGGCCACCGCGCAGTGCGGCGACGGTCAGGGCCGCGGCGGCGAGGGAGGCGACGGCGCAGACGATGTAGCCCAGGGCGAAGCCGTGGCCGAGGGCGTCGTAGGCGATCGAGTGTGCGGCGGAGCCTGGTTCTCCGGGTTCGATGCCGTTGACCGCGAGGGGGCCTCCGCCTCGGGCGACGGCGGCGGCGGCGCCGACTTCGGTGGCGGGCAGGCCGGTATGGGGCAGGGCAGCGGGGCGAGTCGGGTGCCCTGCTCGGGCGTGCAGCTGGATGCCTGATCGGCCGGTCCGCCGGTGATGTCCACCCCGATCTGCGGGTACGGGTGGACGGGTCGGGTGGCGGTCGTCGTGCCGCTTGCGTTGACCCGTGGGTGAGCGGGCTGCACGGCGCCTTGCCCTTCGTGGCCAGGTGGACGGCGGTGCCCCGTGCCGGCGCGGGGCGTGCCTGGACCGCCGCGAAGTGGGGGTCGCAGCACGGTTGAAACGGTCGCCTCGCTACCGGTAGGCCGCCGACTCCTCCCCCTGGCCGGCACGTTGCTCGCCGATTGCGGCATCGAGCATCCCGTTGAAGAGCACGCCGCATCCCGGCGCCAGCCTTTTCTACGCGGCACTCACGGTCCGGTCCGGACGCGTGATGTCGTACGAGATGCGTCCCGCGGGCAGGTAGAACAGGGCGATCAGTGCTCCGCCGCGTACCTCCGGATAGTGGTGGCTGCCCGGTGCGGGCGCGGTCCACCCCGGCCCCTGCCAGCCACTGGGTCCCACCAGTGTGGCTCCGGCGTCCACGGGTACCACGAGGTTCAGCTCGCCGTACGGGTGCGCGTGGTATTGGCCTCGGTAGCGTTCGACGCTGTCCATGTATACGGCTGTGATGCTGAAGTAGTGGGTCTGCGCCGTGGGTTCGGCAATGCGGCTACGCCTGTAGCGGGGGCCGTCCACCTCGATGTTGGCCGCCCAGCCCTCCTCCAGTACACCGATTTTGATCAGTCGTGCCAGGTCCTGGTAGAGCTCGCTGTCAGGTCCGTAGGTCGTGTTGAGCCAGGCCTCGAGCTCCTTTCCCGCCGTGCGGTTCTTGACCTCGTCCAGGAAGGGGATGCTGCGCTCGATCAGTGCGCGCTGGTTGTCCTCGATCATGGCCTGCCATGTCCTCTCGCGTCGTCAGTGCTCCTTGTCCTGGCGACCATGCCTCATCATTACGTTACGGTCAATGCTTGTAATGAAATATCGGCGTGAGGGGCTCGTCCGGACGTTCCCCGGCGCCCGGTGCCGGGGGATCAGTTCACGTCTCGAGGCCGGCGCTCGGATTCACGGCGATGGCCGGCCACACCGTGGCGGCCACCTGCTCGGCGAAATCCGCGGGCACATCGCGGCCGGTGCGAAGGTAGTCGGCGAAGTAGCTTCCGAAGCACAGGCTCACAGCCATGTCGAGGTCCACTGTCTGCCGTACGGCGCCACGTTGCTGCAGGCAGACGAGGGTCAACAGGAGCTCCTCGCAGCGAGGCTGCACGCCGTGCTCCCGCAGTTGCTCCAGCAGGCCGGGGGCCTGCTCGGCCTCGGCCATGAAGTTGCCGTGCAGGGCCATGGCCCGCTCGTTGTGATAGCGGGGGTCGAGACGCCGCACCGCTTCGACGAACGCGTCTCGTGGCTCCAACTGCTCCAGGTCCAACGGCGGGTACGCCTCACGCTGCATGCGCAGGCCGTAGCGGATGGCGTCGATGACGAGGTCGTACTTGTTCGCCCATCGCCGGTACAGGGTGGGGCGAGTGACTCCGGCATCCGCGACGATGTCGCCGATCGTCATCGACGAGTAGCCGTCGGTGGCCAACCGCTTGCGCGTCGCCTGGATGATCGCTTCCTCGATCGCCGGATCCCTGGGACGCCCCGCGGGGGCCGTCGGCGGCTCCGCGTCCGGGCGGCTTCCGCGCCTGCCCTTGCCCTTGCGCTCGTCCGGCCGGGCGGTGTCCGCACTCGTCATTACGTGTCCCTCCCGAGACGGGCTTGTCGGAGCCAGGTGCCCCATCCTGCCTTCCTTTCGCGTTACAGATACTCATCCCAATCCGAGCGGGAGGGCAAGCGGCCTCGGGTGCGCGCGCCGCGAGGGGCGCTTGTCCGGCTGAGTCGAGCCGACTTCCCCCACCCGAGCTAGTTTCTTTACAGTCATTGACCATAATTTAAAATGACTCTAGCGTGGCCGGACCACAGCGCGCGACCCATGCGGTCCGACGTGAGAGACCCACCATGTCGACTGCGCAGAGCTGGTCAAACCCGCGAAGGCCAAGGACAGGCACCATCGTGTCGCTCTGCCGGCCGGACGTATCTCGTATCCCCGCCAGTGGCGTGGTCGTCGGGAAGAGGCACCATGAACAACCGCTCAATGCAGACATCGCTCCCCGTACCCCCGGCGGCTGCGACCACGGTGGAGGAGGCCCTGATCGGCAGGCGCAGCGTTCGCGCGTTCCTGCCGACAGCCGTCCCTCGTCCCAGGATCGAACGGCTCCTGGCACTGGCCGCCCGCTCGGCCAGCAATTCCAACTGCCAGCCGTGGCAGGTCCACGTCCTCACAGGGGCGGCGAAACGGTCGCTCACCTCGTCACTGCTGCACGCCCACGCCCACGCCCACGCCGGCGACGGCCCTGGACGAGGGCGGGACTACGTCTACCAACCCCCGCAGGACGAGTG
Source organism: uncultured Streptomyces sp. (assembly GCA_965654005.1). Taxonomy (GTDB): domain Bacteria; phylum Actinomycetota; class Actinomycetes; order Streptomycetales; family Streptomycetaceae; genus Streptomyces. The sequence goes on from CBFHCJ010000230.1 coordinate 7,482, forward strand.
GAAGGAGCCGTTTCGATCGCGTCGCCGCAAGTTCGGAGAGAGCCTTTACCGCGACACGCTCGGGATACGACCCGACGACAGCTCCGCGAGGCTCGACCACCATCGACGCAACTACGCCTTCTTCGGAGCTCCTGTCGGCATCATCGTCACGGTCAGCCGTCATCCGCTGGACAGCGCCCTCGTCGATGCGGGGCTGTTCCTCCAAGCCCTGATGCTCGCAGCGCGCAGCGACGGGCTGGACACCTGCCCGCAGGCATCGCTCATAGATTTCTCCCCCGTGCTGCGCCTCCACCTGAGCATTCCCGACGACCAGAGGATCGTCTGTGGACTCGCTCTGGGGTACGCCGACCCGGAGCACCGTCTGAATCAGCTTCGCACCCCACGCGAACCCGTCGGCTCCTTCGCGACCTTCTACGGAGACGCGGCCGACTGACAGCGCCCGCACGCCGGTGACCGGCTGAGGCAGCGCCGTCCCGCGATCCGCAATCTGCACCAGCCCCCTGACCAGAACACGTATGCCTGGCCCTTCGCCCACGCATCCCCTGCCACTGGCCGACTCGGCCTGCCCCTATATGAAAGGTGGGAATACTGTGTCCCCACAGGTTCCGGACAGGACCCCCGTGCGCCTCGATGAGCTGATCGATCAGCGGCGCGTCGGCAGGTTCCGGTACGGCGACGATGGACGAGTTCACCGAGAAGCTGCTCGCACTCCTCTGACGCCGCATCGGCGCCCTCCCGCTCACTGTCGCCGACGACCGTGTCCTCCGGCTGGTCGGGCCCGAAGACAGATCAGCCCGATTTCAGGAGGCAGGCTTCATAGCTCCCTGATCATCGGTTCGCGCGGCCGAGGACTCGTGCCCGGATCGAACGCGCAGGGGGTCGTCGTGGGCCTCAGTCAGGCCGGGACTCCGGCGCGGCGTCCTCGGCGCGTGCGCCCTCGGTGGTGGCACTGCGGGCTCTGTTCGGGGTGCTCTCGGACGCCGGGAGCGAGGGAGGACGCTGGTACGAGCGCTCTCACGGAGGTCTTCCTTCAGCACGGCGGGGCGAGCAATCCCGCAACCCAATACGTCATGGCCCAGATCTCCGCGGGGGTTCGTCAACCGAGTAACGCTTCTTCCGGGAGGCGTTCTCGGCGGAGGTGCTTGGCCCGCTGGTCCAGCAGGACCAGCGGGCCAAGGGAGAGTTGTCCATCCGCGGGCACTGGCGCTGGACGGCAAGCGCAAGTCGATGCAGCCCCGCAACGTCCTTGCCCCTGGCCGCGCCCAGGATCTCGACCCGGAACGCCATCGACCGCGGGATCAGCGCGACCTCACCCGGCTCCACGGTCAGAAGGCCGAGCTCCGTGTGGATGAGCAGGCCTCCCTGCTCGGGCACGATCAGCAGTTCGCCGTCAGCGTTCCTGAACACCCGGTCGGTCATCGACGTGTCGGCGGTGTAGAGGTGGACGGCCATGCCGGCACGCTCGCCGGGGTCACCGTTGCCTCCCAGGGTCCACAGACCGGAGAGGAAATCGGTGCCCGCGGCCGGAGCCGGTCTGGGGTCCCAGTACTGCAGGTTCGGCTCGACGGGAGTCGTGATGGGCGGCGTGAGCAGCGTCGGGTGGTCGGTGCGCTGGAACCGCGGGCTCGCGACCGACGGGCGGATGCGGTACAGCCAGGTACGGCGGGTGTTCTGCCGCGGCTCGGTGAACGCCGTCCCGGAAAGCTGCTCGGTGTACAGGCCGTAGGCGGGGCGGTGGGGGATTGTTGCGCCCGACAGGCAGTGCACCCGTCAGGGTCTCACTGCTGTGCTCGTTGTGCGCCCAGCATGGGCGATTGCTTGGGGGTGGAAGTCCCCTGGGGGAAG
>CBFHCJ010000231.1:0-9324 GCA_965654005.1 uncultured Streptomyces sp.
GAAGATGCTGTTCGCGCGTTGATCGAGGCCGCCAAGGGGAATCAGCCCGAGCAGGTGCTCGCCATCTTTGGACCTGAGGGTCGGGAGCTTGCCGCATCGTCGGACCCGGTCACCGCTCGCCAGAACAGGGACGTGTTCAACGTGGCGGTTGCCGAGCAGTGGCGGCTCGAAGAAATCGGCGCGGAGCGGCGGATGTGGAGCGTGCTCGAGGCCGCCACCGCCCGCGGCGACCATGAACAGGCCGCACGCGCACTGGCTGATCTGGCCTTCCACGCCCGTGACGCCGGGCTCCTGGACGATGCGCTGCACCTGGCGGACCAGCAGGCCGCAGCAGTCCGGCTGGCCGGCCTCGGGCCGTGGTCCCAGGTCGCACCGGAGGCCCTCCGGCTGCAGGTGCTCGTCGAACAGCGTTCCCCGCAGGCTGTGCTTGAAGACGTCGACCGGTTACTGGAACACCTGAGAGGGCTGTCGGAGGACCACTCGCCTCAGCGGGAGAGCGTCGATCCGTGGAACGTGTACGAGTCGCTCCTCGGCGTCGGTCTCGAGGCCGCCCAACGGCTCGGCGCCTGGCAGCGTGCCCTGGAGCTGGGTGAGGCCCTCGAGGCGTCCGTGCGCGGGCGGGGCGCTCCGGACGGCGAGGCTGCCAAGGCCCGGCTGAACACCTACCAGGCGCTGGTCGAACTCGGTTGGCTCGACGAGGCACAGACGCTTCTGACCGAGTGTCGGGTGGCGTTCGAAAAGGCCGAGGACCTCCGCGGGCTCGCCAAGATCCTCGGCGCCCTCGCCGAGGTGGCGAACCGGCGCGGTCACCTGCCGGTCGCGAGCACGCTGGGGCATACGGCACTCCGTCACAAGTACGCGGTCGGTGAGGTGCAGGGCATCGCCGTCGGCCACCATGACCTGGGCCTGTCACTGGCCCGTGACGGGCAGCATGACCGGGCCCTCCCGCACTACCTGGCCGCCGCGCTGATCACCGCGCTCACAGCGGGGGGCCCACGGCTGGACGACGTCGTCCGCACGATCTCCCAGGAACTGCGCGCTCACCCGGAGAACTCGACACCGAGGACCGTCCCGGCACTGGCCGACAGCGTGGACCGGAAACCTGGCCACGACCTCGCGGGCCTGCTCGCGAGAGTCTCGCCCGACCCCGGGACGGCGCAGCGTGCCCTGGACGAGATCCTGGACCGTGCCCGGACACCGCCCGGCATCTGGGCGCCGCACCTCGCGGCATGGGACCCGGCCATCGCCGCCCTGGTCGCCGTGCGCCACGGCGATCGTCAGGCCCGTGACGCTCTCGATCGGCACCTGGACAGCAGAGCGGACACCCGGAGCTGGTCAGCCCTCGCACGGCACTTCCGCACCCTGACCGCTCCCGCCGTCAACCCCACACCGCCCTCACCAGGTCTTCCGCCCGATCTGGACGAGATCGACTCCGTCATCGCCACCCGGGCCGCAGCCGTACTCGACGGCGATGTCAGCGTCCCCGTCGCCCTGTGGCCGGCCATGCCCCTGGCGGACCTGATCGGCACCATCGTCGCTGCCTCCCTGGGCGACACCCGGTCCGTCGGCCTGGCCCGCGGTCTCCTGGACGACTTCGCCTCGGACGGCGTTCACACACCGCTTGTGGACGTCCTGGAGCGCGTCCTGCGCGGCGACCGCGATCCATCCCTGCGGGACGGACTCGGCAACCCGACCTACTGTGCCATCGTCGACTGTCTGCTCCGCCATACAGACCAGGGAGGCGGCTGATGCCGGAGGCACCGTCGGGCACAGAGCAACTCGTACTCCTGGTGCTTTTCGTCCTGCCCGGGATCTGCTACCAGTTCGTCCGCGAGCGGCTGCGGGGCCCGGTTCCCGGTGAACGCGACCTCAGTGAGCGAGTACTGCGAGCCGTCATCGCCAGTATCTCGCTGGACACCCTCTACCTCATCGCCGCCGGCCCGCAGATCGTTCATGCCGTCAGGTCAGCCCGCAGCCCGTGGTCCGCCTCCGGGACCGCTGACCCACGTGCCGTGGCCGCCCTCGGACTTCTGCTCTTCCTCGCCGTGCCGGCGGCCGCGGCGTGGGCCGTGGAACTCGTCCAACGGCAACGGCGCCCCGCGCGCTTCCAGCCGGTTCCGACCGCCTGGGACCGCGTGTTCCGTGAGCGCTCCCCCTGCTTCATCCGTCTGCGCCTGAAGAACGGCGGCTGGGTGGGCGGCTGGTACGGAAAACACTCCCACGCCTCGGCCTACCCCAACCCGGCCGACCTCTTCCTGGAGTCGGCCTACATCATGCGCCCTGACGGGAGCTTCGGCCCAAGGGTTCAGGGCACGGCGGGGCTCTACGTGACCATGAACGACATCGACGTGATCGAGTTCATCGAGGCGGCCGGACAGCCGACGCGCGGACAGCAGCCGCCACTCACCACCCCTGAGCACTGAGGAGGAGGACACATTGGCCGCCAAGAAGCTCCCTGCCTGGGACCAGGAATGGCCCGAGAAGCAACCGGACTCCGGTGATCCGGACCCCCGTGGCTACACGCCGCACGACGGGCTCGACGAACCGGACGCCCCTCCCATCGGGCCCGCCGGGGCCTCGGCGCCTCCTGCCAACCAGGAGACGCCCGGCCAAGCCGATGAGAGCGCACAGCCCTGACGGGGCACGGCATCACGGGCCCGTCGGCGAACAAACAGCTCTTCGGTACCGCTCTGAGCTCCGGTGGTATGACACCCAGAGCATCCACGCGGTCGTCGGTGTCCCGGCCCGTACCACGGGCAAGGGCTGGCAGCTGCGCGAGAGCCGGAAGCGATTAGCCGACCCGAGCCTGGTGGTCCTCGGCAGGAGGTCGTGAACGGTCTGGTCGGTGCCATCGTCGCGCCAGGCGGCGAAGTAGTAGTACGCCGCGCTCTTCGGCGGCAGATCGTTCGGAGAACAAGTGAGTGCTTCCCAGCGGCGATCCCCCAGGAGCCGCAGAAGGACGTCGCGCAGCCCTCTGAGTACATCGGTCCGCCGCCCGGGGAATTGTCGAAGCCGGCACGGGACAGGAAGTGCTGCAGCACGTGCGGGCCGACGTGGCCGACCGCCTCGGCCAGCGACCAGCAGTTCGCCGAGTCCTTGACCATCAGTAGCCCCTGAACCATGTTCCGGCAGGTCAGCCGGGGCTCCCGGCGCGGGAAGCAGCTCGCCACCCGGCCCATCAGCCCATCGAAGGACTCGTCCCACAGGGCGCGTACTACCGTGGCCTGCGCGGCCACCGCTTCGTTTTCCGTCTTCACAAACGATCACGATGCAGTGGCGGCACCTCTGCCCAGGCACCTCCTCCACCACGCTGACCAGCGGCGCTGCCGTACGCCTCACGAACCACATCTGCCGTGACCATGCCGACAATCGATAGCACCACGGCAATGGAGCGTTTGTTCCGCATGAGCACAGTGAGGGCGCCGGACCGCTTCAGGAGCGGATGCGTGTCCTGTAAGGAAGCGAAGCACACAAACCCAGGAAAGCCTTGATCATCAAATGATGGGTTCGGGACAAGGTAAAAAATACTCCGCCCACGGCCTTCCGGACCACAAAGTTTCTGCGCAGGATTCGGGGCACCGGATTGCGCCGCACGCCGACCCCTCCGAAATTCATTGACTTGGCGTCCTTATAGGCGTCCGGGACCACACGAAGAAACGTGCATCCCAGCCGGGCGTAGATGCGCACAAGTGGGTCAAGTGGAATTTGTTTCCCATTCATAACACGCATGGATCGGACATATGATTCAGCGAGATCGAGCCGTTCCTCCTCAGTCAGTGATTCCACGACGCGTCCCTCGTTGCGGCAGTATCGACGAACCCATGACAGCAGGCCAGGCAGCCTGGACTCGAAGAAAATTTGATCGTATCCGCCCTCGATCACCTTCCCCGCCATATAGAGGAAGAGCCTGTTCCGCGCACCTTCGCCGAGGCCGGACAGCATGCTGAGACTGATGACGTACACGTTCGGTCCCGCCGGGTTGTAAGTACTCATAAGTGTGCCATGGTCCGTGATGTCCTCCACAGACTCGAATTCGTCCGGAGTTTTCCCGGTGGGGCAGCCGACGAGGAATCCCTCTATCAAGCCGTCCTTCTCGACGACCCGAAACCAGCCGGGACCGACCTTATCTAACCGCATGGTGTACTCGTCGATCAGACCTTTGCGCAGTTCCGCCTCCGGCACGTCGTAGTCCTTGTAGACGGAACGGAACGCGATGAGTGTGATGTCCACCAACCTTTCAATGTCACCAGGACAAGCTCCGCGTGAAGATTGGCGAAACATGGGACTCTTGCGAATATCCGGCATATATTGTCCTCCTGTCCGAGATCGCACCTCAAACATGTTATCCGATGAGTCTTCGAGGCTACCAGATTACGAAAATGTTCGTAGGAAATGTATTAGGTTGAATTTGGCGTCTTTTTGTAGCAGGTCGGCACGGCGGCGAGGCCGAGGAAGAACGAGACGTTTAACCTCGCTTCTTCAGCGGGGTTCGGTGGCTGACCTTCTCGGCAGTTCGCCCGTAATGTCATCGGGCCGTGCGAGGTGGGCCGTCGCGTGACGCCGCGGGTGCGCCGGACTCCACGGGCCCGGAGTGCTGCCGGTCTTCTCCTTCCTGGTCCTTGTCGGGGCGGTGCCCTGCCGTCAGGTGATGGCCGGGAGGGTGGTGAGTCGCTGCCAGCAGGTGGTGAACGCTCTGCCCAGGGCCAGGTCGCGTCGATGCGCAGCCATCGGCGTCGGGCGTGGTCGGCGAGGCGGGCGGGCAGGTGGTAGAGGCGGAAGCGCATGGTGTCCGGCTCGGCGTCGGCCAGGTCCTCGATGTCGTGCAGGGCCAGCAGCCGCACCCAGGCATCGAGATCACTCGCGAGGTTGCGGCAAGCATCCAGCCGCAGTTGACCTCCCAGGAGGAGGGCAAATTGTCCCGTCCCATCGCCTTGTTCGTGCGCACCCGGTCCTCCACGCCGGCGTGGGAGCGGTGCAGCACGTCCAGGAACTGGCTGTGGCCCGAGCCGGCGATGCCCCGCATGTGACGGATGTTGGTGGCGGTGATGCAGTACCGCCAGCCGGACTTCTTCTCGAAGGCGGTCAGTTTCTTCAGGTGCCGCCGGGTCGGACGTACACGGCGCACGATCAGCCGCATGCCCTCCGGCCAGCCCTCACGGGTGTTCAGCCCGGTCAACTCGGTGACGAACTAGCCCTCTTGGAGGCTGCCGTCCTGGTGCACTGAGGTCTCCCAGGCGGCCTCGGGCAGGCGGGCGATGGCCTTCTCGTCGTCTTCGGTGATCTTCCAGCCGACGGTGTAACGGACCGTGCGCCGCGTGGTGTTCAAGGCTTCCAGATGCTGCAGCAGCTCATGGGTGGCTCCTGCCCCGTCCACCCGGATGAGGATCTTCGCAGTCGAGGAGCCGGGGATCTGGGCGAGGGCGTCGGTGAGCACACGGAGGTGGTCGGCCACCGTGTTCGCCCCGGCATTGCCCGGGCGCAGGAGCATGGCCAGGGACTCTGTGGTGTTCGCGCACCACGCGGCCAGCGGATGAAACCGAACGTCTTTTTGAACGTGCCCGCGGCCCCGGCCTTCTTGGACGCCGAGGTGATGATGGTGGCGTCGAGGTCGATGACGATCCAGCCGGTCAGCCGCTTGCCCGCCACCGTCAGCCAGGGGAAGCCGCCCGGCCGCAGATGCAGCGGGCTCCACACGTGCCGGCGTACCCGCGCCCACACCTTCGCGATCCGCGCCAGGGCGGCCTCGTCGAGCGCGGCCAGCGTGCGCCGGGTGGTGGAGTCCGAGGCCGCAGCCCCGAACAGCAGCCGGTGATGGAGCTGGAGCTGCTCGGCCTCCGACAGGTTCGCCGCCCCGAGCACGATCGCGACTGCCAGTTGGACCAGCACGCCCGCGCGTTCCCTCCAGCCGGCCGCCGTACGGGACGGCAGCACCTTCGCCGGCGCCTGCGTGAGCCCTGTGCGGTCCGCGCACCGGCGCAGCGACACCGCCCCCGGCATGCCCGATCAGCCTCTTCCCGTCGGCTACCACCGACAGCCGACGGTCCCATCCTGTCTCTCGACCACCAGAAAGGTGCCTTGCTCTCTGCAGCGGATACGATCTAGACACTCGCATCCTCGCAGGTCAATGGCACCTTTCTGCTATCGGGGCGTCAGATCGCCCAATTCCGCTGCATACCCAGGGCTGACCTCGTCCCGCGGACACGCCCCCGGGCCGGTGCACACGCCGGAGACCGCGTCGGATGGCTACCTGCGTGCCCTCGCCGCACACCGGCAGGCCGCACCGCCGCGCATCTGGAGTGAATGCGCAGTCAGCCACCGGCCCTGCGTCAGCAACGGCCCGCGTACGTGGCAGCGGCCGACAGAAGGACCACGACCCAGGAGGAGGTTGCCGGGGCTTCGCCCACCGCGACGGCGCCGTACTCGTCAGCGGTGGTGAAGGCCGTATAACCTGAAATCAACTGCTCGTTCATGGGAAGTGTCCTTTTCATGGATATGGTGGTCGGCAGCCGCGGCGGTTACCAGAACGTGTTTCTCGCCCGCCGTGGTGAACGCCTCGAATCCGGCGATCATTCCACGAGCGTCCTTTCCGGTAGACGTTCACGATGAGTGAATCACGGACTCGGGCGTTGCTGTTGACCAGCGGAACGGGTTAGTTGGCGGTCCGGCAACTGGCCTTGGCTTATGTCGCGGAAGCCCAATATTCGGTGAAACTTGGCTGCCGCTTTCCGCAGGTCGCGCGAGCGCCAGCTCCAAAACCTCGATTCTTCCAAGGGCTGACCTCGATTCGTCAGCGGTCGTGAGTGCGTGACTGGGCTGCTGGTTCGCCCCGTTTGTCCCGCGTGATCGCGGCGGGGGCGTCGCGTGTCGCTGCGGCTGCGCCGGGGGTCCACGGCACCCGGAGGTTGTGCGGGCGTGCTCCTTCCCCTGTCTCGCGGACTGGTGGGTGAGGTGTCAGGTGACGATGGGCAGGGCGGTCAGCCGCTGCCAGCAGGTGGTGAACGCGGTCGCCCATGGTCAGGTCCGCTCGATCCGCAGCCATCGGCGGCGGGCGTGGTCGGCGAGGCGGGCGGGCAGGTGGTAGAGACGGGCGGGCAGGTGGTAGAGACGGAAGCGCATGGTGTCCGGCTCGGCGTCGGGCAGGCCGTCGATGTCGTGCAGGGCCAGCAGTCGCACCCAGGCGTCGAGATCGGCGGCGAGGTTCGCGGCGAGCATCCAGCCGCGGTTCACTTCCCACGAGGCGGAGGGCAGATTGTCCAGCCCCATGGCCTTGTTGGTGCGCACGCGGTCCTCTACACCGGCGTGGGAGCGGTGCAGCACGTCCAGGAACTGGGCGTGGCCTGAGCCGCGGACACCAACACTCACCACGGTGCCGCCGCGCAGCCATCGAAGGATCAGTAGTGCCGTTCTCAAGACAGCACGGTGCGGGGTGTACCGCGCCATGGCGGTGACGCCGTCCTTCATGAACGCCCGAACAGGGGAAACACCCCGGCCTGACATCCCGTCACCGACACCAACCCACTGATACCGAACCGGCACATCGCATCCCCACGGCTCACCCGAAGCCGAGGGTGGACAACTCCTCCGGACCGATGAGGTGGAGCGGCTGGTAGCGGATGCTGTTGCGGGGCTGCAGATCGGCGTCGTTCAGATTGCGGATCAGCATTGGACATCTCCTTCACAGGCATCCCCGGCGTCGGCGACAGCGCCGAGCAGCGCCGCCACGTCGGCCGGGGTCGTGTGCGGGTTGAGCAGGGTGAGCTTGAGGCGGACTCGGCCAGGACCCGCGCCTGGCAGTTCGGTGCGGCCGACGACCGCCCGGCCCTCGCGCAGCAGGCGTCGGCGTAGCGCGGCGTTGATGGCGTCCACCGCGGTCGGTTCCTGCAGGTCGGGTCGGCGCGGCAGGTAGCGGAAGACGGTGGTGGTAAGCACCGGGGCGCAGTGGAGTTCCAGCTGGGGGTGGGTCTCGATCGTGACGGCGGCGTGGAGGGCGAGGGCGTGGCAGGCGTCGACGAGCGCGCCGAGCCCGTCGCGGCCGAGGGCTGCAAGGGTCACCGCGATCTTGAACGCGTCGGCTCGGCGGGTCGTGCGCAGCGACCGCCCGAGCAGGCTGGCATAGCCTGCCTCCTCATCGTCCATGGGGTTGAGGTAGGCAGCGTTGCGGGCGAGCGGGGCATAGGTCTGGGCGTCCCGGACAAGGAAGACGCCGGCCGCGGCGGGCTGCCAGCCGAGCTTGTGCCAGTCGAGCGAGACGGAATCGGCCTGGGGGATTCCGTCGAGCAGATGGGCCAGTGCGCGGGAGAGCAGCGCCCCTCCGCCGTAGGCGGCGTCCACGTGGAGCCAGACGCTGTGCGCGGCGGCGAGGTCGGCGCAGTCGTGCAGGGGGTCGATGGCACCGGTGTCGGTGGTGCCCGCGGTGGCGACGATGGCGATGGGGGTCTCACCGCGGTCTGCGGCCTTGCGCAGCTCGGCGGCGAGGGCGGCCGGGGCCATGCGAAGCCTGCGGTCCACCGCGATGGGGGTGACGGACCGCTCGCCGAGCCCCAGCAGTGCGGCGGCTCGCTGAATGGAGAAGTGGGCTGCGGCGGAGGCGAAGATCCGGGGCACTACGCCGGGCGGCAGGCCGTGGAGTTCGGTCGGTCGGCCGGTGACGCGGGTCAGGGCGTGGTCGCGGGCGAGCATCAAACCCATGAGATTGGACTCGGTGCCGCCCGAGGTGAGCACCCCGGCCGAGGACTGCGGGTCGTAGCCGACGAGTTCGGCGAGATCGCGCAGAATGAGCGTCTCCAGCTCGGTGGCTGCGGGGGCCTGGTCCCAGGAGTCCTGCGAGGGGTTGAGGGCACTGACCGCGAGGTCGGCTGCGGCGGCGAGGGCCAGCGGCGGGCAGTGCAGGTGTGCGGCGCACAAGGGCTCGGCCGGGTCAGCGCTGTAGTGGGCGAGGAGCCCGGTGAGATGCCGCAGCGCGGTTGCCGCGTCGGGAGCAGGCCGGGCCAGCCCGGTGGCTATGTGCTGGGCGAACTCCTGCGGGCCGCCGGGCGCAAGGGTGCCCTTGCGCTGAGCGGCGCCGTCGGCGAGGCCGTCGAGGACCGCCCGCACCAGCGGGCGCAGGGCGTCCGGGCCGTCGGCACCTCCGGACAACGGTGCGTTGATGGTCACCGGCTCTCCTTGGATATGGCGTCGACAAGGCGGTCGAGAACGGCCTCGACCTGTTCGTCTGTGATGGTCAGTGGCGGCAGAAGTCGCACCACGCTGCCGTGACGGCCGCCGAGTTCCACGATGAGGCCGCGTTCCAGACAGGCGGCGCGCACCCGGACGGCGTCGGTCAGG
>CBFHCJ010000232.1:0-9218 GCA_965654005.1 uncultured Streptomyces sp.
TGCGCACCGGCTTCCCGGCGAGCTGGTCGTTCTCCTGGGCGCCGATGCTGAGCGGTCCGGTGTTGATACGGCGGATGACGGCACGGCGGGTGTAGTCGACGCCGAAGATCTCTTTGGTGTGCCGCCAGGACTTGCCCTTGGCGAAGTGGTCGGGGTGGATGTCGACCATGTCGACGACGGTATAGAAACGGCGGTCGCGGTCGTCGCTCTCGTCGCCGATCCTGGCGTCCTCCCGCTTGTCGCGGGCCGTCACGACGCTGGGTTGGACGATCTGCCACAGGCTGCCGGAGTCGGCGATGCCCGTCTCCCGGCAGCGCGGGCAGGGCGTGATGTCGTTCTCGGCGTTCTCGGTGCGGACGTAGCCGCACGAGGGGCAAAAGCGCCAGTGACGCCAGTCCTGGTCCCGGCCGGTGACGATGTCGATACCGGTGATCCGGTGCTTGTAGCCCTCGGCGTAGAAGGTGTTGCCAGGGGCGAGTTCGGACAGAGCGAAGCCGCGCGGTCGCCCGTAGGAGAACGACTTCGACTTGTAGCGGGGCCGGCCTTCCGGTGTGGTGCCCTCAGGCCAGAAGACGGTGGCGTCGAGGGTGGTCGTGGCGTCGATGAGGGCGTAGTTGGGCAGCAGGCCGAGGTCGCACAGCACGGTCTGCGAGGGCTGACGCTGGCGCGTGGCGCCCTGCTTGGAGATTGCGCCGAGCTCGGCCTCCAACTCCGCCTTCGTATCCGCCTGTTCGTCGTCGCCATCCTTGAGTTCGTCGATCGCGGAACGGATCGTACGGATACGGGTACGCAGCTTCTGGTTCTCGCGCTCCCACTCCCGCTCGGCCTTCTCGATCGCGCTCCGAATGCCGCGTACCGCGTACTTCTCCAGCTCCGCCTTGGCGGTGTCGCTCACGCCGGTTGGGAACAGAGAGAGGAAGTCGGCGACGAGTTCCTCTCCGTGGGCGAGGGCGGCGTCGGTGAAGTCGGCGAGGTAGCCGGAGGGGCCGAAGAGCTCGTCGACCCGGCGTGACAGCGCGGCCAGCGGCCTGCCGTCCTCGCGCAGCAGCCGGCCGCGCGCCGCGAGATCGAGGAGGTGGGCGGTGTACTGGCGGCGCAGGATCTCGATGGCCGACAGATACGAGCCCGGCGGCACGATCCGTCCGTCGATCATGTCCCGTGGCCGGTCGAGGAAGTACAGGTCGCGGCGCTTGCGGTCTGGAATGGTCAGCAGGAAGGCGTTGCCGGTACGGCGTCCTGCCCGACCCGCCTGCTGGGCGTAGTTGGCCGGACGGCGCGGTAGGGCGCCCAGGACGACGGCGGACAGGTCGCCGATGTCGATGCCCATCTCCAGGGTGAGCGTGCAGGACAGCACGTTGGGGTCGTTGAATCCTTCGCCGTTGCGGAAGGCGTCCTCGACACGTTCGCGCTTGCCTCGGGAAAGCAGACCGGTGTGCTCGGCGGTGATGACCTGGTAAGTACCCGCTCGCCGGTACAGGCTGCGGTAGTAGTCGTCACGGTAGTCGCGGTCCCGGTCGTGCCGGTCCACGGTCTCCAGCCACCGATCCCCCGCGACCAGCCGCCCCCTCGTGCAGCGATACGCCTGGCAGGGCTGCCCGTGGTACTGGGCCAGCAGCGAGGGGTGGACGGTCTGCTCCCAGAAGCACTTCGGGCAGCGCACATAGGCCTCGTTGACCTGGGCGTCGGTCAGCAACTGCAGCCGGATGGCGCCCGGTTGAAGGCCGTACAGACGGGCGGCCGTATCGCTCGGGGTGCGCGCAGCGAGCAGCCCGGCGTCGGTGAGCCGGGGCAGAACCCGCACCCAGAACTCGTCGGCCTGCTCGCGAGTCATGTCGAGGCAGCGCTGGGCCCAGGTCTGGTACCAGGACAGACGTCCGGCGGCGAAGTCGAACTCGCTGCTCGGCTTGGGCCGCGCGAGCAGGAAGCTCGGTGCGGAGACCCCCTTGGGAAAGGCCTTCATGCCGCGCGGGCGCCCTCCCCAGATGAAGTAGCGGCTGGTGCCCGCCTCGTCGAGGAACTTCTCCAGCCACCGGTGCCCAACCGCTCCACGCGTACGCAGCCGCTCCAACAGACCGCGCAGGAAGGCCAGATAGCGGGCGTCGTCGTGTTCGGTGAGCGTCAACCCGCGGAGGGCGGCCTCCTCATGAGCGGCGCGTACGAGCGCAACGGCCGCCTGCTCGTCGGGGATGTCCACCCAGGCAGCTGAGGTACGGGTCAATTCGAGGGTACGGCCGTTGCGGGAGCGGTGGCCGAACTCCATGACGGCCTCGAACGCGAACCGTTCACCGATCAGGTCCCAGGTCTTCTTGTCCCCGCCGCGTCCTTGGCCGGACAGCAGGCGCGCTACGCCCGTGTCGTCGTGAAGGTCTGGCGGGACGACGGCGGCGAGTGTCTCACGGTCGGTGGTAGCCGCTACGACGTCGGCGACAAGGTCGTTGAGCGCGCTGGGCTGCTGTTCGCTCAGGTGCTTGGTGAACAAGGCCCGCAAGGAGAAGGTGTACGAGCGGGAGGCGACGAAACCGGCCCGGTGCGCGGCGTCCTGCACCGAGTCGTTGAACATCAGCGTCTTCGTCTCACGCTGCTTTTTGTCCATCTCCCCGCCGGTGAACAGCTGGGTGACGGAGGCGGCGGCGAGCGCGGCGGCACCCGTACCGACGAAGCGGATCGCGTTGTGGGTGCCGCAGGCAGGGCACCAGTCGTCCTTGGCGGCACGTTCCGCGGTGTCGCCGAGCTGGACGAGGACGAAGGCGGAGTCGGGGCCGGCGGGCGCCGGGGAGCCCTCGTCGTCGTAGTCGCCCTGGGGGTCGGGCAGCCGCAGGCGCTGGGACAGGCCGTCGAGCACCATGAGCACGCCCGCGCCGCCGGTGGTCAGCGACCTCTGCGCCGCCGGGTCCATGGCGGTACGGCCATTGCCCTCGCGGGCCTCGTTGTCGGTGGCCGCCACCAGGGTGCGCACCTTGGCCTTCTCGGCGGTGACGGTGGCCCGGCGGATCTTGTGAGCCTCGAAGTTCAGCTCCTCAAAGTCCGACTCTGGGGCGAGGACCGACCAGCCGGAACGCCCGCACTCTCGGCAGTACACCGCGGGCAGGAAGATCTTGGTGTCGCGGGAGGTGGTGGTGTCCGGCGTCGTACGCGACTGGCTCTGCGCCCCGGCCGTGTCCCACGCGAACTCGGCCTTCGGCCACGGCAGTACGCCACGCAGCATGCGGGTGACGGACCGCGCCCACTGGTGCACCTCGACCTGGACGAAGGGGCGACTGATCGCGGCCGGCGCGTCAGGGTCACGCGCCACGGACAGCAGCGCGACGAAGCGGGCCAGTGCCAGCGCAGCGATCTGGGGCCGCGTCGTGATCGCCTCGTCCCAGCTCTTCGCCCCACTGCGGCGCATCACGTCGAGCACCTCGTCGTAGGTGCGCACCGTGCCGTCGAAGGCGTTCAGGACGGCGTAGGTGAGCCGGTTGCGCTTGAGCGCGGCGCCAAGGGTGACCGGGTCGATGATCCGGCTTCCGGTGACGGCCTCGGCGAGGTCCGCGAGTTCTTCGGGGCCGGACGCCGGATCCGGCAGGGCGGTGAGTGTCTCAGGGGGCGTGGCCTGGCCGGGGAGGAATCGCGCGTCCGGGATCGACTCGTCCTCGCCGAGGATGAACTCGTCGACCGTCAGCCGGTCCTCACCAACGATCGCGTCCTCGGTGAACTCCGCGCCGAAGACGTTGGTGGCCACGGAGAGGAGTTGCTGTACCCCGTCCTCATCGGTGCCGGAGGCGAGGGTCGCGGAGGTGGCGACGGGGGTGATCGAGCCGAGCGGCATGCCGGGCCGGTTGGCATCGACGGCGATGGCGAGGCGGCGCAGCAGCATGGCGACGTCGGTGCCCTGCGCACCGTCGTACGTGTGGAACTCGTCGACGACCACGTAGCGGATGTCGCTGCCGTCCCACAGCGGTGCGTCGGCAGCCCGCTGGAGCAGCAGGTCGAGCATCTTGTAGTTGGTAATCAGGATGTCCGGCGGGGACAACTGCATGTCCTGGCGACGGGTGTAGACCCGGTCGTAGTGCGTCGCCGCCTTCTCCCCGATGTAGAGGCCGGCGCGGACACCGCTCAACTCGTTGTAGTCGGTGAGCAGATCGTTGACCCGGGCCGCCTGGTCGGTGGCCAGGGCGTTCATCGGGTACAGGAAGACCGCCTTGACCCCGTTGTTCCCGGCTGCGCGCACGCGGGCGCAGTGATCAAGCACGGGGTACAGGAACGACTCGGTCTTGCCGGAACCTGTGCCTGTCGTGACGAGCGTGGGCTGAGGTGTGTGGCCGTCCTTGGAAGTGAGCCGGGCGAAGGCGCGGGCCTGGTGGGCGTACGGTGTCCAGCCGTCGGTGCGGACCCAGTCCAGGTGCTGCTGCCAGCCGTCGTCGGCCGGGGTGAAGGGCGTACGCAGACGGTGTCCAGCCGTCGGTGCGGACCCAGTCCAGGTGCTGCTGCCAGCCGTCGTCGGCCGGGGTGAAGGGCGTACGCAGGCGGAGGTACGGGCCGCGGAACATACCCGTCGTCTCGTCCCCGAGAAAGGCGTTCAGCGCCTTTCGGGCGCCCTCGTCCGCGAGACCGTACGTCGTGGACAGGTACTGGAGCAGGCTCTCCTTGAGTCCCTGTGCTTCGAGGGTCGGCCTCACGGGGTTGGGACCTCCATCTTCTCCGGGTCCCACAGACCCTTCGCTACGGCTTCGTCGAGGCGCTGCTTGAAGTAGGCGTGGGCTTGGCGCATTTCGCGTTCCCGGTTCGCCTTGTAGAAGGGGGCGGTGTAGCCGTCGGGGACGGGGGTGTCGGTATTCGGATCCTTCTCGTAGGCCTCGCGGTATTCCCCGAACCGGGTCCAGTGGTCCTTGGTCTGGTCGAAGCCGTAGGTGTACCGGTCTCCAGCGATCTTCCGCTCCGCGGCGTCGAACCATGTCACCCGGTCAAAGTCCTGCATGATCGGGAAACGGGCCCGGTACATGGCGATGAGCGTTTTCGCGTCAATGCCGAGCCATACGGCGACGAGGGCATCGATTTCCACGAGGGCGGCGCGTCGGGCGTATTCGGTGCGGAGAGGGGTGTCGCGCTGCCAGGTGGGGGTGACGTTGTGCAGCTCGGTCTTGAGGTTGGGCCAGTTGATCGCCCAGGGTTCGTAGCCGGGCCACTTGGGGTCGTAGAGCTCTGACCAGAGGTCGGCGTAGGCGGTGGTGAGGGCGTTCATGCGGAGGGTGCGGAGGAGGAGGGCAGAGGCTAGGGGGTGCTCTTCCTGGGGTGCTGGCATCGTACGCGCGCCTGCTACCTGCAAGTCGGAGCGCCCGGAGGTGCGCAGCAGGTAGTCCAGTGGCAGGGAAGCCCAGAAGCCCGCAGTAAGTGCCGTAAGGCGCTCGCTCGTGACACGGGCGCTATGGACCATGTGGATGTGCGAAGCCCCGCGGGGGATCAACGCTGCGTAGAGCGCGCGCTCAGTGTCCGGCGCGATCTGACGCCGCCACGCCACGCGGTACTCCTCGCTGTATGGATAACTCGCCTTGGCAAGCAGGAACTTCTCGACATGCTCTTCTTCGACCTCTCCCGGCTCCACATTGCGCTTCTCCGCGATCCGGAGCCGAGCCTGTGCCCGCTCCTGCTGGGATGCGAGCAGCGCCTCGTACTGCTCCCAGTCAAGCCACCTGTCCTGCTCGCCCAGGAACACGTCGTGGGGAGCCACACACCGGTACTCCGACTCCGGCACCGCGTCGTTCGCGAGCCCCTTCGGGTCAAGGCCGCGTACCTCACCGCCGCCCTGGCTGGGCTGCTTGAACATCGGGTTGGCAACGCCGATCTGCGGTCCCTTGAGGATGACGTCGCTCCACGCCATCGCGTGGGAGTCGTCCTGGCCGGCGATACCGGTGTTGTAGTCGATGAGTCGTTGATCCTTGTTCGGGCCGAACTTTGCCTTCTTCGCACCGCTCTCGTCATACCCACGGGTGATATCCGGGGCCAGCGCGCCGAGCCGCAAGGCATAGGTCCCCAGTGCGTCGATCGCTGGGTCCTCCGCCGTGCTCACCGGCGTGACCAGACGCGTGTGCTCCAAGGGCCCCTCATCGCCCGCCAGCCGACGCCACCGCTTGAGCGTGTCCGGGGTCACGCGAACGACACGCTTCGGGTGGGGGCGCTCGTCCCAGTCGCCGTCGTACTTGACGCCAGGATCGGCGCCCGTGTTCTCGGCGGAGGCGGACAACCGAAGCGTGTCGACAGTGAAGAGCCACGACAGCGAGTCGAAGGAGATCTCTCCCTCGGTCCCGTAGATGTGCACGCCGAAGTGACTAGACCGCCCCACCGGGGGCGGGAAGAACCGGTTGCCCGCGTTGACGAAGTCACCGTGCACCCGCAGTCGCCGGTACGCCGCGGCCCGCAGCGCGGCTTCCTTGTCCCCCGCGAAGTGAGTGTCTGGGTGCACCATCCCGGCGGCCCCGCCGCTCCCCGCGTGGTCCCACACCTCACACATGAATGCCCTGTACAGATCCGGCTGGCTTCCCGAGATCAGCGGGTAGACGGGCGCCGCCGAGAGATAGCTCGCCATCGTCACGGTGTTCGTCACCTCACCGAGCAGGTACTCCTGCACCTCCTCGCCCGCGAGTTCGACATCCCGCCGCCGGTTCTTGTCCTCCGCCTTCGGCTTCTCCGTGAGCATGAACCAAGGCTCGTACTCCGCAAGAACCGGATCCTCTTTCCACTCCGGCCGCACCCATGGCGGATTACCCACCTGAAGGTCGAAGCCCCCCGCCTCACCGGTGAAGACACCCGCGAAGTCCAACTCCCAGTGAAGGAAACCCTGCTCATCGGAGATGTCGCGAACGACCCTCATCCACGGATACCGCGTCTCAACCGCCTTACGGGCATCATCCATACCCATCTCGGCCTGGATCAGGTCTTCGAGCTTCTTCAACTCCTTCAGGGAGTCGACCGTCGTGGCGAAAGTGTCCTCCGGCACCGATCCCGTGCCGAGCATGGACTCCAGGAAGGCGATCCAGTCGTCCATGTCCGCCAGCGGAATGACATCACGGCGGCGTGCCGGTCCACTGGACTTCTTGGGAGCAGACGAGCCACGCGTCTTCTTGGCCGTCTTCTTCCCGGCCTCGTCCTCGCTCTCAGCCTCACCCAGGGAAATTTGGTCGCCGTCCATGGTGAACAGCAAACCGGGCTCGAGGAATTGAGGCACAGGCGTGGGCTCGGGCACGCGCTCCTCGACCTCCGCCGTCGGCCCGGCCACCGACGACAGCAACGCATCCAGGTCGGCCCCCGCTTGCGCCGTCACCACCGGAGCCGTGGCGTACTCCGCATCGGCCCCATCCAGCAGCCCCACCTTCTCCAGCGGCCGAACCACAGCGCGCACCATGCGTCCATGACCTGCTTGAGCCGCCAGTACGGGGAGCCCTCCGCCGCGAAGAGGTCCTTGAAGACCTGCTCCTTAGTCAGCGGCAGGCTCTGGTCCGGGTTCTGCTTGTCGCGGCGAAGGAAGGCGTACTCCTCCGCGTACTCCTCGCGGTCCGTCCCCCACACATCGATGGTGCGGGCGATCTCTCGCTCGCTCAGCTCCATGCGCTTGGCGACCAGCTTCCACAGGAACTCGACGCGAAGGGCCGCCGCCTGCAACCGAGCGAGCTGGCTACCCTTGCCGCCCGTAGTCTTGGGCTTCGCCTTGATGCTGTTCTTCCACGCCTTCAGCTGCTCCAACTGCCGCCCGGCGAGCTGCTCCACCAGCTTCTTCGCATCCCCGCTCGCCCCCGCGACCGCACCCCACCCAGGCGTCGGCAGAAGGAACTGATGCACAGCCCCATCCGGCAGCAACTGTTCCGCGCCATCCGCAGCTGCCCGGAACGGCAGCTTGATCGGCGTGTGTGCACCGATCGTCCGCTCCTTCTTGATGCGCTCGGCCTCGTACACCCAACGCCGAGCTCCGATAAGCGAGTTGCCTCGCCGCAGATGCAGTCCGAACCAGGGGGCACGCATGCCGGGGTGCATGGTGTTGAGCCATAGCGACACCTCCGCCAGCTCCACACCCGTCGAGTTCAGGTCGATCCCGTACGCGTTGTGAAGGGCGATGTATGCCTTCACCTTCTGCTCGGCATCGAGCGTCTTCGACGTGTCCAGGCTGACACCCAGCTCATCCTGACGGCGCTTCAGGTACTCCTTGGCGACCTGGTTGATCGCCTCGTTGAGGAACGCACCGGACCCCAGGGCCGGTTCGCAGATCGTGTAGCGCAGTAGCTCACTCGCGCGGGTCTTGACCGTCTTGCCGTCGGCGTCCTTCTCCTGGTCTAGGCGGTGCTTGAGTGCCAGCTCGACGGTGACCTTCGTAAGAGACTCAGGGGTGTAGTACGAGGCGGACGTCTCGCGGTCGCGGCCGGCCAGTCGGTAAACGAAGGTGTCCTTGTCGTACTTCTTGGGGCCACGCAGACCGTACTGTTCGGCGTCCTGGGCGGAGTACACAACGTACGTGTTCTCCCTGTACTTGGTCAGCCGGTCGGCGGGGATGAGCCAGGACCCCTTCTCGGGGTCGCCGTACTGCTTGTCGCCTCTCTTCGCGCCAGGCTTGGCGACCTCGGCCAGCTCGTCCTTGGCAATGATGCCGGTGTAGGACATCAAGCCCTCGTAGACGGCGCCGAGCTGGTTGATGCCGAGGTTGCGGTAGGAGATGAAGCCGCCCTGTCTGCCCCTCTGACCGGCCTCCTTCATGGTCAGTAGGCGCAGCACCTGGTGCAACGCTGCGTTGCGCAGTCGCAGGTCCAGCCACCGTGGCGGCTCGTCGCCGTCCTCATCCCAGTGGGGGTGGAGAATGCGGCGGCCAATGAGGGTGATCGCCTTAGGGTCGAACAGTTCGCTGCGGAGCGGCTCGAAGCGCAGGCCGCCCTCGACCGGTTCTCTGGCAGAGTCGATGAGCAATGGACCAGGAGCACCGGGCGGGCACCAGGGCCACCGCGGACGCGTCCGGGTGCCGAGGCGGGGCGCGAGGCGGAGCGACGTCCTCGGCGACGACGCTGTCGCGGGGGAGCGGACAGGGCGAGGCGGGGGCTCAGCAGCGGCTCGGGCAGCTGGTAGTGGATCTGACCGACCGACGAGGTCGCTGCGGGTGAGGGTCGCGGTGGCGAGGTCGAAGGTGTGAGGGCGGGTCCAGTTCACGTCCGGCCAGACCCGCATGATCCAGCGTGCCGAGACCCTGGCGGTCGTCCGGCTCA
>CBFHCJ010000233.1:0-9214 GCA_965654005.1 uncultured Streptomyces sp.
GCTCGACCGCCCGCAAGGCGGGGACCCGCTGCTCGTGATCGACATCGGCGGCGGCAGCACCGAGTTCGTCTCGGGACGGCCGGGCGCGCCCGGGAAGGTGGCCGCGGTCGACACGACGGTGAGGGCCACAACGGCGAGGCAGCGGCGCCGGGCTCCGGTCGTGAGCGACAGGTGGATCATACGGACGCACCCTCTCCACACCAGCGGCCCCGGGGGCACGGGACCGGGAAGCCCTCCATGACTTCCCGGGACACGCCGAGGAGGTAACAGCCCGTCACACTTTCGGGTGTACGGCCATCGGAGGGGCCGTGGGCCAAGAGCGCGTCGGGGCCTTCGAAGGGCCCGCGGGATCGCGACGCGTGGTCGTTGCGCGTGGGACGGCTACTCGGCGGCCTCCTTGGCCGACAGGCTGTCCATGAAGGAGCTGACGGAGAACACCGCGCGGCCGGGACCGGGCGGGCCGTAGCCGGGTGGCGAGGAGAGTTTGAAGTCGTCCATGGTGGCGCGGTATGCCTCGAGCAGACGGATGTGGTACTCCAGCGGCGCGCCCTGCGGGTTGGCCTTGCCGAGCGGGGTCGTCGGCTCCGGGCACCAGGTCGTGAAGCGGGGCGTGATGCCGTGCGACATGAAGAAGCGCAGGCCTTCGGTGGTGGACGCGATGGCCTCGTCGACCGTGGTGAAGCCGAAGGGCTCGGCCATCTCGACGCCGGCGACGAAGTTGGGGATCACGTTGCGCGCGCCGAAGATCTCCGCCGAGTCGAGGATCCGCTTGTGCCACTCGTCCCGGCCGACGTACCGCTCCTTGCCGGGGCAGTACAGCTCGAACAGACGCCGGTCCCACACCTCGTAGTTCGGGTGGTAGATCTGCACCCCGTAGTCCTTGAACCGCTGCACGTCGTCCTTGGGCAGCGCCTGCGCGACGACCTTGCCGATCCAGCGCCCGGGGAAGCGCTCCTCGATGGCCTTGGCGTAGTGGCCGTAGAAGTCGGCCTCGTCGCGCCCGGCGACCGTCTTGGTGATCGCGCCGCCGGTGAGGGTGTAGGCGGTGGACGCCTTCTGGGTGTCGTACCGATCGATGATCTCCAGCGCCTCGAGGACCTCCTCCACGTCCTTCACACCGGTGTAGGGCCGCCCGGCCGCCTTGTGCTGGCGCCAGTTGTGGTTGATGTCGCAGTACTGGCACTCCTCCTTGGCGCCGAAGTACTGGCAGACACGGAAGACGGTGAGGTAGATCAGATAGCCCCACTGGATGGTCGGGGCCACCTCCATCACGGACTTCCCGTTGGAGAGTGTGTGCCGGTAGTACTCGGGCATGGGCGGCACACCGACGTCGGCGATGCGCTTCCCGTCGAGGTAGAGCCCGAGCAGCCCCTCCTCGTCGGCGGCCACGCGATACGGCGACGACGGATTGACCCGTACGGAGACGACGGTGCGGCGCAGGTCGTACGGGCCGCCGGTGAGGATGATCTCCTCGGGCGGGCGCCGCAGCGCCGCCTCGCCCAGCTCGGGCAGGGTGCCGTGGTCGAACGAGAAGATGAAGTACGACTTCGGCTTGACCTCGCCGTTCTCGTTGTCGCTGAGGGCGGACGCGTCGAAGGCCACACCCCCGCGGAGCAGATCCTCCTTGAAGACGGCTTCCCGTGGTACGTGCGGGAATCGCTCCATCAGATCTTCGACCAGCGCGGTGCGGCTGCCCATCCCGTATCTCCTCCCGGCTCAGGCGTTCGACTCCTCACGGTATGCCTCCGCCCGTCCGCCGGCCGTGCCGGGTCCCCGCGCGGCGCGCCCGACCCTTTTCCGGTTCGGCTGCCGGGCGTACGACCACTCCCCCGGCGTCGCGAGGTCGGTCTACGAAAGGGCGGCGGGAAGCGGAGGCCGGTTCATGCCCATGGAGGCTGTCGATATAGGTTCCCCGGTGGATGCGTGGCTCGCGACGACACAGGGACGGACCCGACGGCATGACCGAAACCGTGACGAACTGGGCGGGCAACATCACATACGCCGTCAAGGAGCTGCGTCGCCCGAACTCGCTCGACGCGCTGGCGGCGCTGGTCGCCGGGAGCGCGAAGGTGCGTGTCCTCGGCAGCGGGCACTCCTTCAACGAGGTCGCCGAGCCCGGCTCAGACGGCGTACTGCTGTCGCTGGACGCGCTGCCGGCCGAGATCGACGTCGACACGGCGGCCCGCACGGTACGGGTCGGCGGCGGCGTCCGGTACGCCGCGCTCGCCCGCGTGGTGCACGCACACGGGCTCGCGCTCCACAACATGGCCTCCCTGCCGCACATCTCGGTGGCGGGCTCGGTGGCGACCGGTACCCACGGCTCGGGCGTCACCAACGGCTCGCTCGCCTCCGCCGTGCGCGAGGTGGAGCTGGTCACCGCGGACGGGTCGGCGATACGGATCGCCCGGGGCGACCGGCGCTTCGACGGCGCCGTGACCGCGCTGGGCGCCCTCGGGGTCGTCACCGCGCTCACCCTCGACCTGGAGCCCGGCTTCGAGGTGGAACAGCACGTGTTCACCGAACTGCCCCTGGACGGACTGGACTTCGAGACGGTGGCGGCGACGGCGTACAGCGTGAGTCTGTTCACCGACTGGCGCGCGCCGGGCTTTGGGCAGGTGTGGTTGAAGCGGCGCACCGACCAGCCGCTGCCGGAGTTCCCGTGGGCCACCCCGGCCACCGAGGCACTGCACCCGGTGCCGGGCATGCCGGCGGTCAACTGCACGGAGCAGTTGGGCGTTCCGGGCCCCTGGCACGAGCGGCTGCCGCACTTCCGGGCGGAGTTCACCCCGAGCAGCGGCGCCGAGTCGCAGTCGGAGTATCTGCTGCCGCGCCGGTATGCCCTCGACGCGCTGTTTGCGATCGACAGGATCCGGGAGACGGTCGCCCCCGTACTGCAGACCTGTGAAGTGCGGACGATCGCCGCCGACGAGCAGTGGCTCAGCCCCGCCCACGGCCGGGACAGTGTGGCGCTGCACTTCACCTGGGTCGAGGACACGGCGGCGGTCCTGCCCGTGGTGCGGAAGGTCGAGGAGGCGCTCGACACCTTCGACGCGCGGCCGCACTGGGGCAAGGTGTTCACCGTGTCGCCGGACGTCCTGCGCAAGCGCTATCCGCGGCTCGGTGACTTCGCGGCACTGGCGGCGGAGCTGGACCCGACGGGCACGTTCCGGAACGCGTTCGTCCGGGACGCGCTGGGTTTCTGAGGCATCCGACCCGGTGGCCGACTTCATAAAGCCCCTTTCCCATCCCTTGTGGAGAGTTCCTCCAGGTCATAGGCGCGCCGCGCGCCGAGGCACGGGGCCTCGCCATGACCTGGAGGGACGGGGATCATGTCGGCGCTGTGCGTTCCCGGGGGACACACCCCGGACCGCTGGCCGTGTGCAGTGGGCCAGTGGTGGCAGATGTCGGTGATCGTGTTCGCGACGGTGCTGCTGACCTGGCGGGCGGGGAGGAGTGCCGTGCCGGACAGGTTCTGGCGGACCGGGGCGCTTCGTCGGGGTCCGCCAGTCCCGGCGCAGCCAGATCGTGGTGTCCGGGGGCAGGTTCCCGTCGTTGTCCAGTGGTCCTGACGCGAGGAGGGGGCGGCAGCCCTGCGGCTGGAACCTTCACCAGGGTTCCAGCCGACTGCCCACCGCGCCCACGGGCCTTCCCTCCACCCGCACCACCTTGCCTCCCTAGGCCCACTAGGATGAAACCTAAGGAGATCAGGTCGCCTGTGGAGAGGTGGTTCCCATGGCCCGTGCCGGACTCACCACCGCCCGGCTCGTCGAGGCCGCCGCCGACCTCGCGGACGAGGTCGGTTTCGAGAACGTCACCCTGTCCGCTCTGGCTCGCCACTTCGGCGTGAAGGACGCGAGCCTGTACTCGCACCTCAAGAACCTCCAGGACCTGCGCACCCGCGTCGCCCTGCTCGTCGGCGGCGAGATGATCGACCGGATCGCCATGGCGGTCGCCGGACGCGCCGGCAAGGACGCGCTGGCCGCGTTCGCGGGCGCCTACCGGGAGTACGCGCTCCGGCACCCGGGACGGTACGCGGCCACCCAGCTCCGCATCGACCAGTCCCTCATCGCCGACTCCCCGGCCCTGCGCCGCACCGCCGAGATCACCTACGGCATGCTGCGTGCCTACGGCCTCGACGAACCCGACCTCACCGACGCCGTACGTCTGCTGCGCAGCACCTTCCACGGCTACTGCGCCCTCGAGGCCACCGGCGGCTTCGGCGCCCCCCGCGACGTACAGGCTTCCTGGGAGAAGGCCGTCGACGCCCTGCACACGGCACTGGAGCACTGGCCCCGCGAAGAGTAGAGAGGCCTTGACACTCCCGGTGAAATGACGGTCGCTCAGAAGTGAGCCAGGAGGAGCGGCCACCACGGCACGTGCTCGGTCCTGGCCAGTGCTGGGCCGCGGAAGCTCGTGGAGGGGTGTCAGGCCGCGGGGCCGTCGAGGGTAGAGGCAGCAGGCGCAGTCCAGGCATTCCTCGGGGGTGCCGGAAGAGAGCCCGCTGGGCAGCACGTTGTCCTGGTGGGTGATCTGTCGCGCGCCTTGCGCCACCAACGCGTAGCGCACCAGACCCGCGTAGACCGTCGCGCCGTACACCGACGTATGCCTGTTGTCCCGCTTCTCTCGGAAGAAAGGATCCGTTTTCTGTTATCGGCCGCCTCATCGCCCGTCCCCGGTACGTGCGCACCCATACCCACAGGACAGCAGCGGTCGCCGGAGCTCTCGCGGTGGTCGCCCTCACACTCGCCGCTCCCCCGGCATCGGCGGCCGGGGGCCGGGACGTCACCGCGGATGTGCTCGCGAACCGGGACGTGACGCTCACCGGTGACAGGGTGGTGACCGTGCCGACCGGAACGACCACATACGCAGGGGTGTTCCGCGGCGAGGGCACGCTCACCGTGCGGGGCAGCGGCACGCTGATCCTCACGAGGGACAGCGACTTCACCCTTCCCGCGTCCCGGCAACGGAAACGGGTGACCACCCAGGGCGGCAACCACCCGTACACGACCGTGGCCGATCCCGACCCGCCCGCGATCACGGTCGAGCCCGGTGCGACCCTGCAGTACGGCACCGGCGGTGGCACGGTGCGGGGAGCCGTGACGAACGACGGTGTGGTCGCGGGCGGGCTCACGGTGACCGGCGACTACACGCAGCACGCGATGGGTGAACTCGTGCTGCGCGACGGCCCCTTGAAGGTGGCGGGCCGGGTCCGGCTGGCCGGTGGACTCGACCTTTCGGACGCCGGGTCGCGCCCCGGGCGTGAGATCACCGTCCTGGACCACGGGGGCCGCACGAAGACCGAGGGCACGTTCGAGGGGCTGCGCGAGGGGGCGAAGCTGAAGCGCGACGACACCACCTACCGCATCAGTTACCGGGGCGGCGACGGCAACGACGTCGTCCTGACCGCCGTCACAGCGAGCGCCTCCGCGAAGGCGCGTACCGCCTCGCCGTCCGACGCGGCTGACGACCCACGGACGACGAACACGGCGAGCGACGGCCCGCTCTCATGGTGGCCGCAGTATGCACTGGGGGTTGCGCTGGCCGCCGGGCTGATGGTGTCGGGTAAGTACTGCGTGGGCGCAATAGCCGCGAAGGGCGGGGCGGACGGCACGCGACCCGGGGATGACGGCACGGGCCCGCCATTCCACTAACGTCGATGTATGAACAGCAAGACCACCCCCACCCTCGCCGAAGCCCTGGTCGCCGGAACGGTCGTCCTGGACGGCGGCATGTCGAACCAGCTCGAGTCCGCCGGGCACGACCTGAGCGACGAGCTGTGGTCGGCGCGGCTGCTCGCGGAGCGGCCTGAGGCGATCACCGAGGCGCACCTCGCGTACTTCGAGGCGGGCGCGGACGTGGCGATCACGTCCGGCTACCAGGCGACATTCGAGGGTTTCGCCAAGCGCGGCATGGACCACGAGCAGGCCGCGCGACTCCTCGGCCTGAGCGTCGAGCTGGCTCGCGAGGCGGCGGAGCAGGCGCACGCCAGGGGCATCACCCGGCCGCTGTGGGTGGCGGCGTCCGTCGGCCCGTACGGGGCGATGCTCGCGGACGGCTCCGAGTACCGGGGCCGCTACGGCCTCACTGTCGCCGAGCTGGCGGACTTCCACCGCCCGCGCCTGGTGGTGCTGGCCGCGGCCGGTCCGGACGTGCTGGCGCTGGAGACGATCCCGGACACGGACGAGGCCTCGGCCCTGCTGGGGGCGGTGCGCGGACTGGGCGTCCCGGCGTGGCTGTCGTACACCGTCTCGGGCGACCGCACGCGCGCCGGGCAGCCGCTGGAGGAGGCGTTCGCCCTGGCCGCCGAGGCGGACGAGGTGATCGCGGTGGGCGTCAACTGCTGTGCGCCGAAGGACGTGGACGGCGCGGTCGAGACGGCTGCGCGCGTCACGGGCAAGCCGGTGGTGGCCTACCCGAACAGCGGCGAGACCTGGGACGCCCAGACCCGCGCCTGGGACGGCCACGCCACGCTGACCAGCACCGAGGTGACGCGCTGGCGCGGCTCCGGGGCGCGGCTGATCGGGGGGTGCTGCCGGGTGGGGCCGGAGATCATCGCTTCGATCGCTCGGACGCTGGGGGCGGCGGCATAACTCCCTTCGTGGGGTTCGCCGCCCCCGGGCGTGAACGCCGGGGTGCCCTCGCGAGTATCAGGTGAACTCGCACCATACGATCTTGCCTGGATCCCGCTCCCCCACCCCCCACTTGTCCGCCAGCTCCGACACCAGCAGCAGCCCGCGCCCGCCCTCGCCCGGCTCCCGCGTGTCCTCCTGCGGTACGGCCGGTACGCCACCGCCGCTGTCGTGCACCTCGACGCGCACCCCGCCGTCGTACGGCAGCGGCAGCAGTCGCAGCAGGAAGCCGCGGCCGGGCGGTACGCCGTGCACGAGGGCGTTGGTGGCCAGTTCGCTGACGCACAGCTCGATGTCGTACGACCGTTCGCGCACACCCCAGTCGTTGAGCGCGTCGTGCGCGAACGCACGGGCGGCGGGGACGGACTGGCGTTCGCGGCGGTAGAAGCGTTCACGCGGGGACGGGTGAGGGATTTCCGTGTTCACGCGGCAAGAGTCACAGAGCGCGGCCATCATGAAACAGTGCGTGCGCACGTACGGCCTCGTTGTACGGATGCACGACGGTGAACGTAAGTGAGCGGTGGGGAGTTGGACCGGATGAGCACCATGACACGGTCGCGGTCGCGGAAGAACGCCTCGGCGATGAAGATGGTGGGCGCGCTGCTCGCCCTCTTCCGCGAGGCCGCCGGATACACGCAGAAGTCCTTGAGTGAGGTCTTCGTCGTCGGCGAGCAGCAGATTGCCTCGATCGAGCAAGGCAGACGGCTACTGAAACCGGATCTCGCCGCACAACTCGACGAACTCCTCGGCACCAAGGGCGCGTTGTCGACCGCACTGAGCAGGATGCCGGAAGTGGATCTCGTACCCCTGTGGGCGGAGGAGTATCTGGACCGGGAACGGGAGGCCATCGCCATCTGTTGGTACGAGAGTCTGCTGGTGCCCGGCCTGCTCCAGACGGAGGCGTATGCGCGGGCCGTCTTCTGCAACAAGGTGCCGGTCTACGACGAGGACAAGATCGAGCAGCTTGTGGCGGCCCGTATCGAGCGACGCGAAATCCTGCACCGCAAGGTGCCGCCGATGATGAGTTTCGTGATCTGGGAGGCGACCCTGCGGGACCGCCTCGGCGGAGACGAGGTGCACTTCGAACAGCTACGGCACCTGCGGGAGTACGCCAGCCTGCCCGGCCTCGCGCTCCAGATCCTGCCGCTCGGCCGCACCTCACATGCGGGCCTTGCAGGGCCGTTCATTCTCCTGGAGACCCCCGAACACCAGCGGCTCGCGTACAGCGAATCCCAGCGTGGCAGCCAACTGATCGCCGACCAGGATGAGGTGGCGATCCTCAACCAGAAGTATGCGATGCTGCGGACACAGGCCCTCACCACCGAGGACACGAGGGACTTGTTGGACCGTCTTCTGGGAGAGCGATGAGCGGCACCGAACTCGAATGGTTCAAGTCCAGCTACAGCAGCGAGGAAGGCGGCGCCTGCATCGAAGTAGCCCTACAGCCCACCACCATCCACATCCGCGACTCCAAAACCCCCACCACCGCCCACCTCACCGTCACCCCCACCACCTGGCGCGCCTTCCTGAAACTCGCCGACAACAGCGGTTGTTGAACCGGTTCTGCCCCCTCAACCCGTGCACGCCCGCAACAATACGTGCATGGATGATGACTGGCAGCAACAGCTCGACGCGATCCGTGAGGAGTTCATCCGCCGGGGCGACCCGGCCGCGTGGGTGAAGGAGGCCGACGCGGTGGACGCCTCCGTGCGGTATCCCCACTTCGCGGTGCGGGGGCCGGTTTTCGGGGTCGCCGCGCAGGACCCCGCGGCGGGGCCCGAGTGGCGGCTGGTCAAGCCGGTGGTGGACGGTATGCCGCAGATGGCCCGGGACGGGCTGAACTCGCATCTGTTCTTCACCGCGAAGGACGGCACCGACGACCGGGGCATGCGGCGCGAACTGCTGGCCGCCGTGGCCGTGCTGGAGCGGGAGCCGGTGAACGAGGTGGAGGCGTGCGGGGTGCGCTACCGGGTGGTGCGCGGGGACGAGTTCACGCGCAGTGGCGACGACGGCTGTCCGGAACCGCCCCGGCCCACCGACCCGGAGCCGGTGAAGCGGTCGTGGGACCGGCAGGCACGTGACACGACATCCAGGGACATCGGCTTCGGGCTCGGTCCGGACCACTCGGGCGGCCCGATGGAGGGCGCACTGAAACTGGCGCTGCGGGATTTCGCGTACACCGGCGCCCGCTATCCCGCCGACATGCGCGCGGACTCCCACCGCGCGGTGACCACCCACCCGGACATCGTGCTGCTGCCGGTCGGCTTCGCCGTGGCCGAGCGCGACGAACACGGCTGGCGCCCGCGGACCGCCCTCGCCGCCACCCCGCACGACGCCCGGCGCACGCTCTTCAACGGACTGGACGAGATCTGGGCCTTGCTCTACCAGTACGACGACGACAAGAAGGCCCGCTATGCGAAGGCGGCCCAGGAGTACCGGGCGCTGGACCGCGCCGACGAGTTCCGCGTCGACGACCGCCTGTTCCGGATCTGCCGCGTGGAACGCCTGCTGCGTATGGGCCCCGACGGGCCGGAACTCCCGCGCCCTTCGGACTACGACGAGTACGGCCCCATGAAGCTCCACCC
>CBFHCJ010000234.1:0-9200 GCA_965654005.1 uncultured Streptomyces sp.
GCCGAGGCCGCCGCGGCCGCCGTCGAGGCCGTCGCGGCCGCCACCGCCTCTGCCACCGGGAGCTGGCGCATCGCAGGTATCGCCGGCACGGCGATAGGCGTGGTCGCGGCGGGCGCCGCGGCCGGCGTCGCCATAGAGCGGATGACGGTCGGCCGAGGCATGCGCCGCAGGGCCCGGCTCGCCCTCGACTCGGCGGGCCCCTACGGCGCACTGCGCGGCACGCCCGGCAAGGCGTACGCGGACGACGGCACCGAGCTGTACTACGAGGTCGACGAGGTCGAGCCCGAGGGCGGCTCCGCACCGCGCCGCCGTCGGCTCTTCGGCCGCAAGGCCCCGGCCTCGGTCACCGTCGTCTTCAGCCACGGCTACTGCCTCAACCAGGACTCCTGGCACTTCCAGCGGGCCGCGCTGCGCGGTGTGGTCCGGACGGTCCACTGGGACCAGCGCAGCCACGGCCGCTCCGGGCGCGGGATGTCCCAGGCCGACGGCACACCCGTATCCATCGACCAGTTGGGCCGCGACCTCAAGGCCGTCATGGACGCGGCCGTGCCCGAGGGGCCGATCGTGCTCGTCGGCCACTCCATGGGCGGCATGACCATCATGGCGCTCGCCGACCAGTACCCCGAGCTGATCCGTGACCGGGTCGTCGGAGTCGCTCTCGTCGGCACGTCGTCCGGGCGGCTCGGCGAGGTCAACTTCGGGCTTCCCGTCGCCGGCGTCAATGCCATACGGCGCGTTCTCCCCGGTGTGCTGAAGGCCCTGGGGCAGCAGGCGGCGCTGGTGGAGAAGGGACGCAGGGCCACCGCCGACCTGTTCACGGGGATCATCAAGCGGTACTCGTTCGCGGGCCGGGACGTCGACCCGGCCATCGCCCGGTTCGCCGAGCGGATGATCGAGGGCACGCCGATCGACGTGGTCGCCGAGTTCTACCCCGCGTTCACCGACCACGACAAGACACAGGCGCTGGCACGCTTCGCCGACCTGCCGGTGCTGGTGCTCGCCGGGGTCCAGGACCTGGTCACCCCGAGCGAGCACAGCGAGGCCATCGCCGATCTGCTGCCGGACGCCGAGCTGGTGCTCGTGCCCGATGCCGGGCACCTGGTGATTCTGGAGCACCCGGAGGTCGTCATAGACCGCCTCGCTGATTTGCTCGCTCGCACCGGGGCGGTGCCAACGACGGCTACCGTGGGTGGCTGTGACTCCGCCTTCTCCTGAGGGAGGTGGCTTCCAGCCTTCGGCTGCGGTCCAGCCCGAACCGACCCCTTGCGGGGCGTGACAAGCGTACTACTGCAAGTGAGCGACGATGGAAGAATTGGCGACATCGCACACCCCGATGCCTGAGGGCGTCACCGCCCGACTGACCGTCACCTCCCCCGAACAGATGCGGGAGGTGGGGCGCCGCCTCGCCAAGCTGCTGCGCGCAGGCGACCTCGTGATGCTGAACGGCGAGCTGGGCGCCGGCAAGACCACGCTCACCCGAGGGCTCGGCGAGGGGCTGGGGGTGCGGGGCGCGGTCACCTCACCGACCTTCGTGATCGCCCGTGTGCACCCGTCCCTCGGCGACGGCCCGCCGCTGGTCCACGTGGACGCGTACCGCCTGGGCGGCGGGCTCGACGAGATGGAGGACCTCGACCTCGACGTCTCGCTGCCGGAGTCCGTGGTCGTCGTGGAATGGGGCGAGGGCAAGGTCGAGGAGCTGACCGACGACCGGCTCCACGTGGTCATCCACCGGGCGGTGGGGGACACGACCGACGAGGTGCGTCACGTCACCCTCACGGGGATCGGCCGACGCTGGACCACGGTGGACCTGGGCGTGTTGTCGGCCTGACCGGAGTCGGGGGCGCCGTCACGGGCTCCGCCCAGAACCCCGGGAATCATCGCCGTACCTCTTTTGGTGGTCATATCCGTGCGGGCTCTCCGGTGGTCATGCCCGTGTGGGCTCTCCGGTGGTCATATCCGTGCGGGCCTTCTGCGGCTGGTCGCGCCCACGCGGCGCAGCCGCATGATGTCGCAGCCCCGCGCCCCCTCGTGCGCGGACCCCTCGCCCAACATTCCGACAAGCCGTCGGCAAGATGTTGCGCCGCGGGTGTCCGGCGTGGTCACATGGACGTCAGTCCGTGGTGAGGGCTGCCTAGCCACGCCCGCCCCCGCGACTCAAGGAGGCGTCCATGCCGGCTTCACAACGAGACGAGGCGCCGCCGCGCGTGGTGGCCGGGGCGGCCGGGGTGTCGATGCGGGACCTGCTGGCGTCGTGCGCCGCGGCGAAGGCGGTGTCCACACCGCCGCGGGACCCCGAGCCCGAGGCACCCAGGGCGACCCCCGCGCGCCGGGAGCATCGCAGGGCCGCCTAAGAGCTTTTGACCACTTGGACCACTTGGACCACTGGACCACTTGCACTACTTGATGACGACGATCTTCTGGTTGATCGTCGCGAACTCCCACATCGCCGTGCCGTCCTCGCGGGACTCGCGGATCCCGCCCAGCTTCTTTGCGGCGTCGGGCGCCGGCGTGGAGCCGTCGACCGCCGCGCTGAAGCCGATCACCACGCCCTCGGCGGTGGCGAACCGCACGATGTGCTCGACCGGCGTTCCGTCCGACCCGGTCCCGGCGGCGTTCCGGGAGGTCACGGCATACGTGCCCGGCAGCGGATCCACCGTCCCCGGCATGACCTTGAAGGTGCGCTCGACCTTGTTGTCCGCGCCGACCAGCCACACCCGGTCGTCGTCGATCGAGTACACGACCCGCTCCCCGGTGCCGGAGCCGCCGGGCAGCGCCGTCGGGTTGTTCTTGTCCCGGGGCGACTTCGACGCGGTGACCCCCGGTGACTTCTTCACCTGCGGCTTGCCCAGAGTGTCGGGTACGTGCGCCGACGCCTGGTAGGCGAGGAAACCGACCACGGCGATCGCCGCCGCGGTGAGCCCGGCCACGAATCCCGAGCTGCTCCTAGCCACCCTGTGCCCACCTCTCGACCCCGCGCGCGGAAGTATGCGTCGCCGTAACCATCCCGTACGACTTACCGATTGTTCACTGATTCCGTCGTACGTCTTTGCTGTGACGGTAGCAGCAGGGGTGCGCCGGACCGGGGCGGCCGTACGCCGGGCGTCGGCGCCGTACGCTGTTTGCGTGCTCTTGCTCGCTCTGGATACCGCCACCCCCGCCGTCACCGTCGCCCTGCACGACGGCACGTCCGTCGTCGCCTCGTCGAGCCAGGTGGACGCGCGTCGGCACGGGGAACTCCTGCTGCCCGCCGTCGACCGGGTCCTCGCCGAGGCGGGCACCCGGCTCGACGCCGTCACCGGCGTCGTCGTGGGCGTGGGCCCCGGCCCGTACACCGGGCTGCGCGTCGGCCTGATGACCGCCGACACGTTCGGGCTCGCGCTCGGTGTGCCCGTGTACGGCGTGTGCACGCTCGACGGCCTCGCGTACGCCTCCGACCTCGAGATCCCGTTCGTCGTGGCGACGGACGCGCGGCGCAAGGAGGTCTACTGGGCGCGGTACGACGACTCCCGTACGCGCGTCACGGACCCGGCCGTGGACCGGCCCGCCGACATCGCGGACCGGGTCGCCGGTCTGCCCGCCGTCGGTGCCGGCGCGCTGCTGTATCCGGACACCTTCCCGCAGGCCCACGAGCCCGAGCACGTCTCGGCCGCCGCGCTGGCGTCCCTGGCGGCAAAGAGACTGGCGGCGGGCGAGGAACTGGCCGCGCCCCGTCCGCTGTACCTGCGCCGCCCCGACGCGCAGGTGCCCAAGAACTACAAGGTGGTCACCCCCAAGTGACCGCAGCCGTGACCCCCGTGACCCCCGCGAAGCCAGGGCTGCGCGAGATGCGCTGGTGGGACATCGATCCCGTGCTGGAGCTGGAGAAGGACCTCTTCCCCGAGGACGCCTGGTCGCGGGGCATGTTCTGGTCCGAACTGGCGCACTCCCGGGGCCCGGAGGCGACCCGGCGGTACGTCGTGGCCGTCGAGGACGACCGGATCGTCGGGTACGCCGGGTTGGCCGCCCAGGGCGACCTTGCCGACATCCAGACCATCGCCGTCGCCCGCGACCACTGGGGCACCGGGCTCGGCGGGCTGCTGCTGACCGAACTGCTGCGGGCCGCGACCGCGTTCGAGTGCGCCGAGGTGATGCTCGAGTGCCGGGTCGACAACGTGCGCGCGCAGCGGCTGTACGAACGCTTCGGCTTCGAGCCCATCGGGTTCAGGCGCGGCTACTACCAGCCGGGGAACGTGGACGCCCTGGTGATGCGGCTGACCACAGCGCCCGGCAGCGGCGACGCTGCGGGCTCCACCTCTGTACAAGGAACCGAGATCAATGGCTGACGAACCTCTGGTCCTGGGGATCGAGACCTCCTGCGACGAGACCGGCGTCGGGATCGTCCGCGGTACCACCCTCCTCGCGGACGCCGTTGCGTCCAGCGTCGATGAGCACGCGCGCTTCGGCGGGGTCGTCCCGGAGGTCGCGAGTCGCGCCCACCTCGAAGCGATGGTGCCGACCATCGACCGCGCGCTGACGGAAGCGGGGGTGAGCGCGAGGGACCTGGACGGCATCGCGGTCACCGCCGGGCCCGGTCTGGCCGGCGCCCTGCTGGTCGGCGTGTCGGCGGCGAAGGCGTACGCGTACGCGCTGGGCAAGCCGCTGTACGGCGTCAACCACCTCGCCTCGCACATCTGCGTGGACCAACTGGAGCACGGCGCGCTGCCCGAACCGACGATGGCGCTGCTGGTGAGCGGTGGCCACTCCTCTCTCCTGCTGTCCACGGACATCACCTCCGACGTACGGCCGTTGGGCGCGACCATCGACGACGCGGCGGGCGAGGCCTTCGACAAGATCGCGCGCGTGCTGAACCTCGGCTTCCCGGGCGGCCCTGTCATCGACCGGTACGCGAAGGAGGGCGACCCGGAGGCGATCGCGTTCCCGCGCGGTCTGACCGGGCCGCGCGATCCGGCGTACGACTTCTCCTTCTCCGGCCTCAAGACGGCCGTGGCCCGCTGGATCGAGGCCAAGCGGGCGACGGGGGAGGAGGTGCCGGTGCGCGATGTGGCGGCCTCCTTCCAGGAGGCGGTGGTGGACGTACTGACCAGGAAGGCGGTACGGGCCTGCAAGGACGAGGGCGTCGACCATCTGATGATCGGTGGCGGGGTGGCGGCCAACTCGCGGCTGCGCGCACTGGCCCAGGAGCGGTGTGAGACGGCCGGGATCCGCCTCAGGGTCCCGCGCCCGAAGCTGTGCACGGACAACGGCGCGATGGTCGCGGCGCTCGGCGCCGAGATGGTGGCCCGCGGGCGGGCCGCGTCGGACTGGGACCTGTCGGCGGACTCGTCGCTGCCGGTGACGGACCCGCATGTGCCGGGTACGTCGTCCGCGCGCGATCACGTGCACGATCACGCACACGATCAGGATCACAATCACGATCACGATCACGTGCACGAGATCAGCAAGGAGAATCTCTACTCGTGACGGTCGCGCTGATGTGGGAGGCCCGGGCGGCCACCGGACGGGGCGATGACCTGCTGGCCTGGGCCCGCGAGCAGAAGCTCCCCGAGGAGCCCCTGCGTCGCGAGACGTTCCGGGCGCCCCAGGAGCGCGTCCTCGTGATCACCTGGTGGAACGCGGACTACGCGGCCGATCTTCCGGAACTCCCTGAACCGGATGGGGAGTTGGTGACCCGGGCGGTGCATCGGTGGCGGTTCGAGTCGCTGGGCGAGTGAGCGGCAGCCGACGCCTTCAGCGGCTGTGAGCCTTGGGAGCGGCAGCTGCTGCGGGGGCGCGCGAAGGAGTGACCGTCAGGCCGGGTGGCCCAGCAGCATCGTCGGCGCGCCTGCCACCCGCGTCAGGAACACGGTCACCGCGTGCGGCCCGTGCGGCTTGGGCAGGACTTTCCGGCGCAGCTCCTCCGGCTCGACCGCCGAGCCGCGCTTCTTCACGGTGAGGACCCCGACCTCCCGCTCCCGCAGCAGCGCCTTCAACTTCTTCGCGTTGAAAGGGAGCCGGTCGGTGATCCGGTACGCGGTGGCGTACGGGGAGTCGTGCTGCTCGTCCGCCGTCACATAGGCGATCGTCTCGTCGATCAGCCCGCCGTCCAGCTCCTGGGCCACCTCGGCCACCAGGTGCGCGCGGATCACGGCGCCGTCGGGTTCGTAGAGGTAGCGGCCGAGCGGGCGCACCGGCGGATCGGGCAGGCCGCGCCCGCGCAGCACGCGGGGCCCGGGCAGCAGGGTGGCCCTTACGAGCCCCGGCTCCGTCCCGAACCACAGCACCGCCTCCTTCACGTCCCCGCCGTCCGAGATCCACTCGGCTTCCGCCCGCGCCGGCACCGCCTCGTGCGGGATGCCGGGCGCGACCTTCAGGGCGGCGTGCGGAGCCTTCAGGGCCGTCGCCACGGCCCAGGACAGCGGGGGTGAGTACGCCTCCGGGTCGAAAATCCGGCCGCGCCCGCCGCGCCGTGCCGGATCGACGAAGACCGCGTCGTACGAGGACACGTCCACCTCGGTGACGTCGGACTCGCGCACCTCGATCAGCGTGGACAGGCCCAGGGCGTCGGCGTTGGCCCGTGCCACCGCTGCCGTCAGCGGGTCGCGGTCCACGGCCAGCACGCGGATGCCGGCCCGGGCGAGCGCGATGGCGTCGCCGCCGATGCCGCAGCACAGGTCGGCGACGGAGGTCACGCCCAGGGCCCGCAGCCGCTCGGCGCGATAGGTCGCGACCGTGGTCCTGGTGGACTGCTCGACGCCGTTCGGCGTGAAGAACATCCGCTCGGCGTCCGCCGCCCCGAACTTCGCCGCCGCCCGCTCGCGCAGCCGCGCCTGCGCCAGGGCCGTGGAGACCAGCTCGGCGGGGTGCTCGCGGCGCAGCCGGGTGGCGACGGCCAGCTCCTGCGCCGGAGTGGTGCCGCGCACCTCGTCGAGGAGGGCGCGGCCCTCGGGGGTGAGCAGGGAGGCGAAGGAAAGGTCGTTCACCCGGTCATTGTCGGCCAGTCGGTGGACGGCGTGCGCCCGGTCGCGGTGTCGGCCCGCCCCGGCCGCCTGCGGCTGAAAGGATCCGGCGCCATGGGACTCGTACGACAAAATGATGAAAAGCGCACGAAGTGCCCCGATAAGTGCTCCCAGGTGTCCATGGGCGTGCCCGTAGGCGTGTCCGTAGGCGTGTCCGTGGGGCGTGCCGCGCTCGCCGCCGTGCTGGCCGTCACCGCCCTCGTGTCCGGCTGCACCGGTGCTGGCGAGGGGGCGCACAGCGGCGCCAGGGAGGTGCACGGCGCGCCCGGTCAGCAGCCCCTGAAGGCGCCGCCGGCGCGCGCCCTCGACGAGTACGCCACGAAGTTGCGCGCCTCGTACGCCCAGCGCGTAGCGGCCGCCAAGCGCTGGGGGCTGATGAAGGTGCCGCTGGTCGCGCCCCCGCCCCCGGAGAAGAAACCGGTGATCACCTTCCGCAAGGGCTTCGAGGTCCAGGACGGCGACGACCTGCCCCCGATCTTCACGACCGTCCCCACCAAGAAGAGGGTGGTCTTCCTGACCATCGACGACGGCGCCGAGAAGGACCCGGCGTTCCTGCGCATGATGAGCGACCTGAAGATCCCGTACACCGCGTTCCTCAGCGACTACCTGATCAAGGACGACTACGGGTACTTCCGCAGGATGCGCGACCTCGGTGTCACGCTCAACAACCACACCCTGCACCACCCCTACCTGCCCGGACTGTCGTACGAGGAGCAGCGGCGGGAGATCTGCGGCATGCAGGACGTGATGCGCCGGCAGTTCGGCAGGCGCCCGACGGTCTTCCGGCCGCCGTACGGCAACTACAACGGGGACACCCTGCGCGCCGCCGGGTCCTGCGGCATCAAGTACGCGCCGATCTGGGACGAGGAGGTCTACGTCGACCACTGGGAGTACCGCGAGGACGACCGCAGCCTGCACCCCGGCGACATCGTCCTGACCCACTTCCGGGGCAGGTCGGACTGGAACGGCACGATGCCCGACACGATGCGCCGCTTCCTGAAGAAGGTCACGGACGAGGGGTACGCGGTGGCACGCCTGGAGGACTACCTGTGACGGCACGGCGGCAGGCGCGGGCGCTGCTGGCGGGATCACTCGCCGCCGCGCTCCTGGCGGGGACGGCCGGCTGCGCCCAGTCCGTCGACCCCATCGAACGGCTGGGCAAGAAGGCCGCGCAGAAGGTGCACAGGCGGCACCAGCCCCTCGACCGGACGTTCCGCCGCTGGGGGCTCGCCGCCCCGCTCGCGCCCGCGCCCCGGTCCGCCCGTCGTCCGGCCCGCCGCGCGGACCCGGCGGGAACGGGCCTGCCGCCCGTCCTCGACCGCGTCCCCACCCGTGACAAGGTCGTCTTCCTGACGTACGACGAGGGTGCCGAGAACGACCCCCGTTTCGTCGACATGGTCCGTGAACTGCGGCTGCCGGTCAGCGTGTTCCTCACGGACAGTGCCGTCGGACCGGGGTACGCCCGGCTCGCCCGGCTGCGCGCGGCCGGTGCGGGCATCCAGAACCACACCCTCGACCACGTCACGCTGCGCGGCCGCCCCTACGACGAGCAGCGCGCCGCGATCTGCGGCCAGCGGGACCGCCTCACGCCCCGCCTGGGCCGGCCTCCCCGGCTGCTCCGCCCGCCGTACGGCAGATACGACCGCACGACGCTCCGGGCGGCGGCGGACTGCGGCATCACGGCCCTGATCCTGTGGCGCCCGACCCCGGGCATGGCCCCCGACCCGTACGGGAGGGGTGCGACCCCCCACCCCGGCGACATCGTCCTGCCCCACGAGCCGGGCCGTTCCCCCATGTCCCTGACGACGGAGACGACCCGCCTGCTGCGCCGCATCCAGGCGAAGGGGTTCACGGTCGGGCGTTTGGAGGACTACCTGTAGTCGAATTCTTCGGGAGGCCGACGGCGCTTTCCGGGCCGGTTCCGGCGCAACCAGCCCGTCCGGCGATTGAGGACGAGGCCGTTCGCCGGCATATGCGGGGGTCTGGGGCGCGGCCCCAGGGCAGCCACCCCACCCCGGGGTGCAGAACGGACCCCCGGGCAACCCCGAGGATCCGGCGCGCGCCGCAGTCAATTGGCACTCCGCTTGACCGAGTGCTAATCGCGGTCATAGTCTCGGCTCTGGCACTCGCCAAGGGAGAGTGCCAACAAAGCGACGGGCAGGTCCGGCACCCGCGACGACGGATCGACCTGGTCGCCACCTCAGA
>CBFHCJ010000235.1:0-9190 GCA_965654005.1 uncultured Streptomyces sp.
GCCCCCACGGACAGCGTGTGGTGGCCGCGCACAACCCGCATCTGACCTCGCAGTGGTTCGCCGACCAGGGCTTCGCGGTGATCGTCGCGGACGGCCGGGGCACCCCGGGCCACTCCCCCGCCTGGGAGAAGGCGGTGAAGGACGACCTCGCGGCCGTCGTACTCCAGGACCAGGTCGACGCGCTGCACGCCCTGGCCGGCGACTTCCCCCTCGATCTGAGTCGGGTGGCGATCCGCGGCTGGTCCTTCGGCGGCTATCTGGCGGCGCTCGCGGTGCTGCGCCGCCCGGACGTGTTCCACGCGGCCGTGGTCGGCGCGCCGGTGACCGATCTACGGCTCTACGACACCCACTACCAGGAGCGCTATCTCGGGCACCCGGACGAGCAGCCCGAGGTCTACCGCCGCAACTCCCTGATCGACGACGCGGGCCTGGTGGACGCGGCCGATCCGGTACGCCCGATGATGATCATCCACGGCCTGGCGGACGACAACGTGGTGGTGGCCCACTCCCTGCGCCTGTCCTCGGCCCTCCTGGCCGCCGGCCGCCCGCACGAGGTGCTCCCGCTGTCCGGGGTGACCCATATGACCCCCCAGGAGACAGTCGCGGAGAACCTGCTGCTGCTTCAGCTGGACTTCCTCCGGCGCACCCTGAAGCTGGGCTGACCCCATAACAACGGGCCGGAGCGACATGGCGCACTCCGGCCCGTTCACGGCACCCGCACGGCCGTACGCTGTTCACTCTCCAGCGTCCGTATATCGGAACCGCGTCAGCCAAGTTGCCTGCGTGTTAACGAACTTCGCACCCATTTGCGTACTTATGCGTGCTCCTCGGTCGGCTCATCCCCCGCCACCGGCGGCTCCTCCGGCGGCAGCACCCTCTTCTCCTCGGCGAAGTGGCACGCCGAGTCGTGTGCGGCCGGACCGGGCCTCAGACGGAACTCCTCGGGCACCGCGAGCGGCGGTACCTCCAGGGCGCACCGCTCCCGGGCCTTCCAGCACCGCGTGCGGAAGCGGCAGCCGGAGGGGATGTCCGTCGGGGACGGCACATCACCGCTCAGGATGATCCGCTCCCGTCGCTCCCGCGCGTCCGGGTCGGGCACCGGCACGGCGGACAGCAGAGCCTGGGTGTAGGGGTGCGTCGGATGGTCGTAGATCTCCGCGTCCGTGCCGATCTCGACGATCCGTCCGAGGTACATCACCCCGACCCGGTCGGAGATGTGCCGCACGATCGACAGGTCGTGTGCGATGAAGACGTACGACAACCCGAACTCGCCCTGGAGCCTGGCCATCAGGTTGAGCACCTGGGCCTGCACGGACACATCGAGCGCGGACACCGGCTCATCGGCGACGATGATCTCCGGACGCAGCGCCAACCCCCGTGCGATGCCGATGCGTTGGCGCTGGCCGCCGGAGAACTGGTGGGGATAGCGGTTGACGTACTCGGGGTCGAGCCCCACCACGTCGAGCAGTTCCCGCACACGGCGGCGACGATCCCCCTTGGGCGCGGCCTCGGGATGGATCTCGTAGGGCTCGCCGATGATGTCGCCCACGGTCATACGGGGGTTGAGGGAGGTGTACGGATCCTGGAACACCATCTGGATGTTGCGCCGCACGGCCTTCAGGGCGCGCCCGGACAGCCTCGTGATGTCCTCGCCCCGGTAACGGATCTGCCCCGCCGTCGGCCGCTCCAGGTTGACCAGCATCCGGGCGAGTGTCGATTTGCCGCAGCCGGACTCTCCGACGATGCCGAGGGTCTCGCCCTTGCCGAGGGCGAGGTCGACGCCGTCGACGGCCTTCACCGTCCCGATCTGCTTCTTGAAGAGGATGCCTCGGGTGAGCGGGTAGTACTTGACGAGCCCGCTGACCTCCAGGATCGGCTCAGCCATGCAGGCACTCCCTCCAGAAGTGGCAGGCGCTTGCGCGCTCCTCGTCCACCTCGTACAGGGGCGGTACGTCGGTCCGGCACACGTCCCGGGCCATGGGGCAGCGCGGGTGGAAGGCGCAGCCGGGCGGGATGTTCATGAGGTTCGGGGGCATGCCCTTGATGGCGTAGAGCTCCTGGCCCTTGTGGTGCAGGCGCGGGATCGAGTCGAGGAGGCCTCTGGTGTACGGATGAGCGGGGCTCTTGTAGATGTCGTGCACGGGAGCGGACTCGACGATCCGGCCCGCGTACATGACGGCGATCCTGTCCGCCACGTCCGCGACGACGCCCAGGTCGTGGGTGATGAGGATGAGTCCCATGCGGTACTCGCGCCGCAGTTCGGCGAGCAGGTCCATGACCTGGGCCTGGACGGTGACGTCGAGTGCGGTGGTCGGCTCGTCCGCGATGATCAGCGCCGGTTCGAGCGCCAGCGCCATGGCGATCATGATGCGCTGGCGCATACCGCCGGAGAACTGGTGTGGGTACTGCTTCACCCGCTCCCTGGCGCCCGGAATACGGACGCGGTCCATCAGCTCCACTGCCTTCGCCCGGGCGTCCTTCTTCGACATCCCCCGGTGCACGACGAACATCTCGCCGAGCTGGTCGCCCACGGAGAGCACGGGGTTCAGGGACGACAGCGCGTCCTGGAAGATCATGGCCATGCCGGCGCCGCGGAACTTCCGCCGCTCCTCCTCCTTCAGTTTCAGCAGGTCCTTGCCCTGGAAGAGGACCTCACCTCCGGTGATCCTCCCGGGCGGGATGTCGAGGATCCCCATGACGGCCTGCGCGGTGACGGACTTGCCGGAGCCGGACTCGCCGAGCACGGCGAGCGTCTCGCCCGCGTCCACGGCGTAACTCACCCCGTTGACGGCCTTGGCGACCCCGTCCCTGGTCCGGAACTCCACATGCAGATCTCGGACTTCGAGCAGCACGGCGGCTCACCTCAGCTTCGGGTCGAGGGCGTCGCGCACCGCGTCGCCGAGCATGATGAACGCGAGCACGGTGATCGCGAGGGCGCCGGAGGGCCACAGCAGCGCGTGCGGGGCGTTGCGGATGTACGGGGAGGCGGCGGAGATGTCGATCCCCCAGGACACACTCGGCGGCTTCAGCCCGACGCCGAGGTACGACAGGGTGGCCTCCAGGGCGATGTACGTGCCGAGCGCGATGGTGGCCACGACGATCACCGGCGCGACCGCGTTGGGTGCGATGTGGCGGAGCAGGATGCGGGTGTGGGAGGCGCCGAGCGCGCGGGCCGCCTGTACGTAGTCGTTCTGTTTGCAGGTGATGACCGAACCGCGGGCGATACGGGAGATCTGCGGCCAGCCGAGCAGCACCATGAACCCGATGACGGGCCAGACCGTGTTGCTGGTCACCACGGAGAGCAGGACCAGACCGCCGAGGACGACCGGGATCGCGAAGAAGATGTCGGTGGTCCGGGACAGGATCCCGTCCCATCCCCCGCCGAAGAACCCGGCGAGCCCGCCCAGGATCGAGCCGAGGAGCGCGACGCCCAGCGTGGCGCAGACGCCGACCGTGACGGACGTACGGGCGCCGTAGACGGTCCGGGTGTAGACGTCGCAGCCCTGCCCGTCGTAACCGAAGGGGTGCCCCGGCTGCGGGCCGTCCTGGGCCTTGGCGAGGTCGCACTGGAGCGGGTTGCCGGAGGTGATCAGGGACGGCCAGATGGAGATCAGGACGAGAAAGAGGATCACCAGCGCGGAGACGACGAAGACGGGGTTGCGGATCAGGTCGTGCCAGGCGTCCGACCAGAGGCTGCGCGGCTTGCCCGCCGGGCCGGTGCCCTCCGGTCCGCCGGGTGTCCTCTCCAGCGTCGTCGCCTCGCTGGCGGCGAGGTCCATCGCGCCGCCCATGCCGGTTCCGGCGACGGCGCCCTGGCGCGCGTGGGACTGCTCAGGCATAGCGGATCCTCGGGTCGAGTACGGCGTACAGGAGGTCGACCAGCAGGTTGGCGACCAGGAAGACCAGGACGAGGACGGTCACGAAGCCGACGACCGTCTGTGTGTTCTGCCGGAGGATCCCCTGGTAGAGCTGGTAGCCGACGCCGTGGATGTTGAAGATCCGCTCGGTGACGATCGCGCCTCCCATGAGGGCGCCGATGTCGGTGCCGATGAAGGTCACGACGGGGATGAGCGAGTTGCGCAGCAGGTGCCGGGTGATCACCCGGCGGCGTGGGAGCCCTTTGGCGACGGCCGTACGGACGTAGTCGGACCGCTTGTTCTCGGCGATGGAGGTACGGGTCAGCCGGGTGACGTAGGCGAGGGAGACGGAGGCGAGGACGAGGCCGGGCAGGATCAGCTCGTCGAAGGTGGCGTCCGGGGAGACCGACGGTTTGATCCAGCCCCACTGGACTCCGAGCAGCAGTTGGAGCAGCAGACCGGTGACGAAGGTCGGCACCGAGATCACGACCAGGGTCAGCAGCAGGACCGACGTGTCGACGGGCCGCCCGCGGCGCATGCCCGTGACCACCCCGAGCGCGACCCCGATGACGATCTCGAAGAGGATCGCGACCACGGTCAGCCGGATGGTGACCGGGAAGGCCGTCGCCATCAGCTCGGTGACCTTCTGCCCGTTGAAGGCGGTGCCGAAGTCGCCGGTGAAGAGGTTGCCCATGTAGATCGCGTATTGCTGCCACACGGGCTTGTCGAGGCCGAACTCCCGGCGCAGCTGGGCCGCCGTGGCGGGGTCGCACTGCCGTTCGCC
The DNA here is from genome assembly GCA_965654005.1 of uncultured Streptomyces sp. GTDB lineage: Bacteria > Actinomycetota > Actinomycetes > Streptomycetales > Streptomycetaceae > Streptomyces. The sequence goes on from CBFHCJ010000235.1 coordinate 4,642, forward strand.
GCACAGGCCCGCGATGGGGTCGCCCATCACGTTCACCATCAGGAAGATGAGCAGGGTGGCCCCGACGAAGACCGGGATCATCTGCAGCAGACGCCGGACGACGTACCGTCCCATGAGGCCTCCGGGGGTCGCGGGCAGCCGTGGGCTCAGCCGACCTTGATCTCGTTGTAGACGGGGACACTGAACGGGTTGAGCGCCACGTCGGAGAGGCGCTCGGAGTAGCCGGCGCTGCCGTTCTGGTACCAGAGCGGGATGGCGGCCATGTTGTCCCGTACGACCTCCTCGGCCTGCTGGAACAGCTTCACGGCCGTGGCCTGGTCGCTCTCCGCGTTCGCCTGGTCGACGAGCCGGTCGAAGTCCTTGTCGGACCACTTGCCGTCGTTGGAGGAGGCGTTCGTGTAGTACAGCGGCTGCAGGAAGTTCTGGATGAGCGGGTAGTCCATCTGCCAGCCCGCCCGGAAGGGGCCCGGCATCTTGTGCTGTCCGATGCGGTTGCGGAAGTCGGCGAAGGTGCCGAACGGGTTGCCGACACAGGCCTTGTCGTTGCCGAGCGCGTTGTTGATGGAGTTGCAGACGGCGTCCACCCACTGCTTGTGCGAGCCGGCGTCCGCGTTGTAGGAGATCCTGAGCTGCCCGCCGGGCAGCCCGCCGCCCTCCTGGATCAGCTTCTTCGCCCGGCCCGGGTCGTATGTGCAGGCGTCGCCGCACAGTCCGGCCTTGAAGCCGCCGTCCGCGCCGAGGACCGGGGAGGTCCAGTCGGTGGCCGGGGTGCGGGTCTTACGGAAGATCGTCTCGGTGATCTGTTTCCGGTTGATCGCCATGGACAGGCCCGTGCGCACCTTCTCCATCCCGGGCTTGTTCCACTGGGGGTCGTAGAACGGGAAGGCGAGGGTCTGGATGATGCCGGCCGGGCTGTTGACGTACCGGTCGCCGAGGTCTGCCTTGACGTTCTTGAGTTGCGTGGCGGGCACGTCGTCGACGAGGTCGAGGTTGCCGGCCATCAGGTCGGTGTAGGCGGTGTTGCTGTCGGTGTAGACCTTCAGGTCCACGCCGGCGTTCCGCGCCTTGTCCGCGCCCGGGTAGCCGTCCCACTTCCTGAGGGACATCATCGAGCCCTTGGTGTACGAGTCGATCAGGTACGGGCCGTTGCCGACGGGCTTCTTCAGCCAGGCCGCGTGGTGGTCGAAGAACGCCCTGGGCAGCGGAGAGAAGGCCACGTAGCCGAGGGTGTCCGGGAACGACGAGAACTTCTGGCTGAGCCTGACGGTGAAGGTGCGGGGGCCGGTCACCCGCAGCCCGGAGAGGGTGGCGGCGGTCTGGGTGCCGGTTGCCGGGTGCACCTTGTCGTAGCCCTCGATATAGCCGAAGAAGTACGCGTTCCTCTGGTTGTTCCTCAGGCTCGCGCCGTAGTTCCAGGCGTCGACGAAGGACTTCGCGGTGACGGCCTCCCCGTTGCTGAAGGCCCAGCCGTCCTTGACGGTGATGGTGAAGTTCTGCGAGTCGGAGGTCTCGATCCTGTCGGCGAGCATGTTCTCGGCCGCGCCGGTCCTGGGGTTGTAGCGCTTCAGCCCCCGGAAGACCATGTCGAGGACCTTGCCGCCCTGGACCTCGTTGGTGTTGGACGGTTCCAGCGGGTTCTGCGGATCGCCCCAGGAGGAGCTGAGCACTCCGGAGCCTGAGCTGCTGCCGCCCGCGCTCCCGCCGCAGGCGGTCACCGCGAGAGCTGCCGCTGCCGCGCCGGCCGCCCAGCTGGCGTACCTGGCTCCACGCATGGAGTGCCTCCTCGGAGTGCGCCGTGCCTCCAGCGCCGGGGCGCTGATCCACTATCGGTCAATATCAGACCAGATCCGCCCAGAACAGTCACATCGCATGTGCGCCCCACCTGTCCAGGCGCCCTCCATCCGGGCGCCCTCCATCCGGACGACCACCTGCCGGCACCGAGCCCGTCCGGCCTCTCTCCGGGGTCGGATACAGCAACGGGCGCCCGAAACCTTTCGGTTCCGGGCGCCCCTGGTATTCGACTGAAAGTGGCCTCACGCCGCGTGCACGGCGTCCTTCTCCTCCGCGAAGTGGCAGGCCGACTCGTGGGCCGCCGGAATGTCCTCGCTCTTGAACCGCTCCGGGATCGCGAGCAGCGGGACCTCCTCGGCGCACTTGTCCTGGGCCTTCCAGCACCGGGTGCGGAAGCGGCAGCCCGAGGGCGGGTCGGCCGGGGACGGCACGTCGAGGATGATCCGCTCGCGGTGCTCACGGGCCTCCGGGGCCGGCACCGGGACCGCCGACAGCAGCGCCTGGGTGCAGGGATGCGTCGGGTGGTCGTAGATCTGCTCGTCGTCGCCGATCTCGACGATCTTGCCGAGGTACATCACCCCCACGCGGTCCGAGATGTGCCGGACGATCGACAGGTCGTGCGCGATGAACACGCAGGAGAGTTCGAACTCGTCCTGCAGTCGCTCCATCAGGTTGATGACCTGTGCCTGGACGGACACGTCCAGGGCCGACACCGGCTCGTCGCAGATGATGATCTCGGGGTTGACGCGGCGTACCCACACACCGACCACACGCGGTGCGCGCGCCGTTCCTTCTCGGTCGACGGCCGCCCGCGCCAACGACGTTCTGTCCCTGATCCACTCCGCGTGGACAGGACGAAGCGGAAGCACACTAGTGCTTTTCAGCCGGCCTGTACGGTTCCTGAGTCGGATCGAAGGGTCTTCCCTGCACTTCCTGGCCCTGTGGCTGCCCACCCGCGAAACGGGACCGGGCACCCCGCGAAACGGAGTGCCCGGTACTGCGCTGGGGTCGCGGTGTCAGCCGTGCTTGGCCCGGCTGGCGGCGCGGGCGCGCTCGCGCTGGTCGAGGACGAGCTTGCGGATGCGGACCGCCTCCGGGGTCACCTCGACGCACTCGTCGTCGCGGCAGAACTCCAGGGACTGCTCAAGGGACAGCTTGCGCGGCGGCACGATCGACTCGGCGATGTCGGACGTGGCGGACCGGATGTTGGTGAGCTTCTTCTCCTTGGTGATGTTGACGTCCATGTCGTCGGCGCGGGAGTTCTCGCCGACGATCATGCCCTCGTACACCTCGGTGCCCGGCTCGATGAAGAGCACGCCTCGCTCCTGGAGGTTCGTCATCGCGAAGGCGGTGACGGCGCCGGAGCGGTCGGCCACCAGCGAGCCGTTGTTACGGGTCTGGAGCGGGCCGGCCCAGGGCTCGAAGCCCTCGTGGATGGAGTGGCCGATGCCCGTGCCGCGGGTGTTGGTCAGGAACTCGGTACGGAAGCCGATGAGACCGCGCGAGGGCACCACGAACTCCATGCGGACCCAGCCGGAGCCATGGTTGGACATGTTGTCCATACGGCCCTTGCGGACGCCCATGAGCTGGGTGACCGCGCCCATGTGCTCCTCGGGCACGTCGATCGTCATGCGCTCGAACGGCTCGTGGACCTTGCCGTCGATCTCCTTGGTGACGACCTGCGGCTTGCCGACGGTCAGCTCGTAGCCCTCACGGCGCATCTGCTCGACCAGGATGGCCAGCGCCAGCTCACCGCGGCCCTGGACCTCCCAGGCGTCCGGGCGCTCGGTGTCCAGCACCCGGAGGCTGACGTTACCGACCAGTTCGCGGTCGAGACGGTCCTTGACCTGGCGGGCGGTGACCTTGCGGTCCTTGACCGTGGCCTTCGCGTTGGCACCCTTGCCGGTACCGCCCCGGCCGACCAGCGGCGAGGTGTTCGTGCCGATGACCATGGAGATCGCGGGCTCGTCGACCGTGATCAGCGGCAGCGCCACCGGGTTCTCGGTGTCGGCCAGGGTCTCGCCGATCATGATCTCGGGGATGCCGGCGACGGCACAGATGTCACCCGGGCCGGCCTTCTCGGCGGGCTTGCGGGTCAGCGCCTCGGTCATCATCAGCTCGCTGATGCGAACGTTGCTGATCGAGCCGTCACGCTTGATCCAGGCGACGGTCTGGCCCTTGCGCAGCTCGCCCTGCTCGACGCGGAGCAGCGCGATACGGCCGAGGAAGTTGTCGGCGTCCAGGTTGGTGACGTGCGCCTGGAGCGGGGCCTCCTCGTCGTAGGTCGGGGCCGGGATGTACTCAAGGATCGTGGAGAAGAACGGCTCCAGGCTGGTGGAGTCGGACGGGACCGTTCCGTTCTCCGGCTTGGTCAGCGAGGCGATGCCGTCGCGGCCGCAGGCGTAGACGATCGGGAACTCGATCTGCTCGTCGTCGGCGTCCAGATCGAGGAACAGGTCGTACGTCTCGTTGACGACCTCGTCGATACGGGCGTCCGGGCGGTCCGTCTTGTTGATGCAGAGGATGACGGGCAGCCGGGCCTGCAGCGCCTTGCGCAGCACGAAGCGGGTCTGCGGCAGCGGGCCCTCGGACGCGTCGACGAGCAGCACGACGCCGTCGACCATCGACAGACCACGCTCGACCTCGCCGCCGAAGTCGGCGTGGCCGGGGGTGTCGATGATGTTGATCGTGATCGGGTCCCCGCCGTCCTTCGGGTGGTACTTCACCGCCGTGTTCTTGGCGAGGATCGTGATGCCCT
>CBFHCJ010000236.1:0-9134 GCA_965654005.1 uncultured Streptomyces sp.
CTATGCGATGGACTGGCGGCACGACCACGAGTGGACGCAGGGCATCAAGCAGGCTGACCTCACGCGCGAGGCGGCTGCCGGCGGCTTCGGGCTCGGCGCGCAGGTGACGCGTACGGCGTACTTCCTCGGCAAGCGCATCGACTACGTCCTCGAGGTGCGCGACTACGACCCGCGTGGTGCGCTCGACGGTGGGACCGACGGACTTGATTTTTATCGGTACATCGCCGCCGCGGCACCGCCGCTGCTGGCGCCCGGCGGAGCCCCCTGGCCGATCGCCCAGCGTCCCGTCCGCCGGGGCATCGACCCGTTGCGGACCGGGCACTGGCTCCAACTCGACCCTGACGGCCGGTCACGGCAGATCTGCTGGTGGCGGCTGCCGGAGGCGACGCTCTCGCTCGCGCAGGGTGCGGAGGCCGTCGGCGCGGCGCTGTCAGAGGCGATCGCCGCGCGGGTGATCTCCGTCGAAAGGAGCGGCGGCAGGATCAGCGCCGACCTGTCCGGCGGCCTCGACTCCACCTGCCTTTGCTTCCTCACCGATGCGGCTGGCGCCGACCTCGTGACCTACCACGTCGCGCCGCTCGACAGCGCCAACGAGGACACCGCCTGGGCGCGGCGTGCCGCCGCCCAACTGCCCAGGTCGCACCACCACATGCTCTCTGCCGACCGTGCGCAGAACCTGTTCGACGTCGGCTACACCGCGGACCAGGCAAACTCCGCCCCGGAGGGGCCGGCGACCTGGGCCTCCGGGCTTGCCCACATCCGGGACCTGGCCGAGCGGGCCACGGCGCAGGGATCGTCCCTGCACCTGACAGGCTTCGGGGGCGACGAGCTCTTCGGCCGGATGCCGGCCTGCGCGTGGTCCCTGGTCCGAGCCCGGCCGTTTTACGGCCTGCGGCTCGTGAACCGCTATCGGCTGGCCAACCGCTGGTCCTGGGGCGCGACCATGCGCGCGCTGGTGGACCGGTCCGATTTCGCGCAGAACCTCACCTCGGTCGCCGCAAGGATCGGAGCCCCGCCCCCGCCGCTCGATGAACCCGACTTCGGCTGGGTCTTCGCGCCCCGGATGCCTGTCTGGGCCACACCGGACGCTGTCGCCGCAGTCCGGCGGCTGCTCACCACGGCCGCCGCGGAGACGCCCGAACCACTGGACGCTGACCGGGCCCGGCACCAGTCGCTCGCCTCGCTCGTCTTCGAGGGATCCACGATCCGTCAGCTCAACACGCTGCTCGCCGGAACCGGCATCTCCTGGGACGCGCCGTTCCTCGATGATCGGGTCCTGGAGGCGGTGCTGGCCACGCGGGTCGACGAGCGCCTGGCGGCCGGAAGGTTCAAGCCCCTGCTGACCGACGCCCTGCGGGGCGTCGTGCCCGCCGAGGTCCTCGCCCGCCGCGACAAGGGTGAGTTCAGCGCCGAGGCGTTCCGGGGCCTGGAGCGCAACCGAGCCCGACTGCTGGAGCTCAGCGAGGACTCGCACCTGGCCCGGATCGGCCTGATCGACGCGGCGGCGTTCCGGTCCGGACTGCTCAACCCGGGGCCGATGTCCCAGCACCTCCAGCCGATCGAGACCACCGTGGCGTGCGAGAGCTGGCTCCGGTCACACGCCCCCAGGACTGTGGGAGAACCCAGATGAAGCTGAGCCTTGCCCGCGACGTCACCCTGACACCCCTCGACTCCGGGGCGGTCCTGCTCGACGGACGCCGGGGCCGCTACTGGCAATTGAACGAGTCCGGCTCGGCGATCCTGAGCAGGCTGCTCGACGGCGAGGAGACCGAGGTTGCCGCCGCCAGCCTGTCCGCTGCCGCGCCCGTCACCGATGTCCAGGCCCGGCAGGACGTGCAGGCGCTCATCGACGCGCTGAGCAAGGCCAAGCTCGTGGAGGTCGCGCCGTGACCACACCGGTCGTCGCCGAGTACGCGCCGCGGCTGCCGCTGTACCGGCAGCTCGGGCCCCGGCTGGCCGCAGGCGTGGCCCGGTTGCTGGTCAAGCTGCCGCCGGCCCGGCTCGCCCGGGTGCTGCGCGTCATCAGCTGGGGGGCCCGGCCCGCCGGGTACGCCGAGACCGCTCGGGCACGGCAATCGGTCGTCTCGGTCAGCACGCGCTGCGCCGGCCTTGGCTGCCTGCAGCGCTCCGTGGCCACCGCCCTGCTGTGCCGGGCCCGGGGCCGGTGGGCCGACTGGTGCACCGGCTTTCGCATCCAGCCCTTCGGCGCGCACGCCTGGGTAGAGGTGGACGGGCGGCCCGTGGACGAGCCGGGCGAACTGAGCGTGTTCCGCACCGTGCTGGCGGTGCGCTGTCCGGAAGGGAGCCGCTCGTGACCGCCATCCGGATGGAGGGCCTCTACGCCTTCTACGGCACCACCCCCGCCGTCAACGGCCTCGACCTGGCCGTGCCCGACGGCGTGACTTTCGGCTTCCTCGGCCCCAACGGCGCCGGCAAGACCACCACGATCAGCATGCTGACCACGCTGCTCAAGCCCACCGCGGGCCGGGCGGAGGTAGCGGGCTTCGATGTCGCGACCCAGCCGGCCGAGGTCCGCCGCCGCATCGGCATCGTCTTCCAGGAGTCGACGCTCGACCTGGAACTCACTGCGGCCGAGAACCTCCGTTTCCAGGCCGACCTGTGTGGTCTGTCACGCGGTGAGGCACGCGGCGCGATCACCACGCTGCTCGACCTGATGGAGCTGTCCGAGCGCAGCAAGGTACCGGTCAGGCAGTTCTCCACCGGCCTGCGCCGCCGTCTGGAGATCGCCCGGGGTCTGCTCGGCGCTCCCCGGGTCCTCTTCCTCGACGAGCCGACCACCGGCCTCGACACACAGACCCGTGCCGCGGTCTGGGAGCACCTGGACACCCTGCGCCGGGAGCAGGGCATCACCGTCTTCTTCACTACGCACCAACTGGAGGAGGCCGAGCACTGCGACCGGATCGCGATCATCGACCGGGGCAAGGTGATCACCCAGGGATCGCCTGCGGAGCTGAAGTCCGTCATCGGGTCTGATCTGGTGGTGCTGCACACTGAGGACGACGGCCACGCCCTGGATGTTGTGTCCGAACGCTTCGGCCTGGCTGCGGACCTCACCCCGGACGGGCTGCTGCTCCGGGTCGCCGACGGCGCTGCCCTGGTGCCACGGCTCTGCACCGAACTGGGCCTGACCGTGAAGTCGGTGACGGTCGCGCCGCCCACGCTCGACGACGTCTTCCTGCACCACACCGGACTCGCCATCCGCGAGAGCGGGACCGACACGCAGCTGCTCAGCAACCTCGGGGAAGGACTGCGATGACCCGGACCGACACGGTGCTGGAGGCCCCCGGAGGCCGCGCGGTCACCGCCGATCCGCTGCCCACCGTCCGGTCGCGGCACGCCCTGCGGCCGGTCACCCTGCTCTGGCGGCGGGAGATGACCCGGCTGCGGCACAACCCGATGCGTCTGGCCATGGGCTTGGTGACCCCGCTGCTCTTCCTCGTCGTGCTGGGCACCGGCCTTGACGCCGCGTCCGGCCTCGGCAAGGCCCAACTGCACGACTACCGGGCCTTCCTGTTCCCGGGCACGCTGGTCATGTCCGTGCAGGCACCGGCCATCGCGGTGGGCATCTCGCTCGTGTGGGACCGTCGGCTCGGCGTGCTACGGCAGATGCTCGTCGCGCCGTTCCCGAGGTGGGGGATCGTGCTCGGCCTCGCACTCGGCGGTGCCACCACGGGCGGGATCTATGGACTGCTGGTCCTGGCCACCGGCGGCATCGCCGGCATCGCGTACACGTCAATGCTGCTGGTCGTGCTCGCGGAGATCCTGCTCGTCTCGCTGATGTTCACCTCGCTCGGACTGCTCGCCGCAGTGACGATCCGTCAGGTCGACACGTTCCAGATCGTGGTGAACCTCAGCCTGATGCCGCTGATGTTCTTCTCCGGCGCGATGTTCCCGCCGGTGGGCCTGCCGGGGTGGCTCGACGTCGTGGTCAAGCTGAACCCACTCACCTACGGCGTCGACGCGGTGCGCCGCACCCTGCCGGTGGCCAACGTCCTCGGCACCAGGCAGGCGCGTCTGATGGTGTTCGGCTGGAACCCGCCCGTAGCTGCGGAGTTGGGCCTGCTCGCCGCCATCACCGCCGTCGCCCTCGGCCTGGCCACCTACCGCTTCTCCCGCACACGGTGAGGGTGAGCGCGGTGAAGCACGACCCGGCGACGGCGCGGACGGCGGCGAGGCTGCTCCTTGCGGTGGTTCTCGGCTACGCGGGCCTGGCGAAGATCCAGGACCTCACCGCGGCCGGCCACTCGGTCGCCGCCTACCAGATCGTGCCCGACGCCGCGGCCCGTTTCGTCGGCGGTGTCCTGCCGTTCGTCGAGGTGGCGGCCGCCGTGCTGCTGGCCGTCGGGCTGGCCACCAGGGCGACGGCCGCCATCGCAGGGACGCTGCTGGCGGTATACATCGTCGCCATTGGCTCGGTATGGGCACGCGGACTGTCCATCGACTGCGGTTGCTTCGGTGGCGGAGGCGCCCTCTCCAACGGGGCACAGCGCGGTTACGCGATCGACATCGCGCGTGACCTGCTGTTCCTCGCCGCCGCCGGCATCCTGGTCCGGAATCCGCAGACCCGCTGGGCCCTGGACCGCTGGGTCGTGGACTTGAAGCCGGATGTGAAGGAGGACCTACGGACATGACTACGTCGGACACGCGGTCGACGGACAGCATGGTGCGGGAGATGGTGCTGACGCGGCAACGGCGGCGCCGTGCCCGGCTGGTGTCGCTCATGGCCGGGGTCGGCATCGTCGCCGCCGCGTTGCTCGGTGCGGGCCTCGTGCGGGCCACCGACTCCTCCGCGGGCAAGGCGCCGAGCCGGGTGCCGACCGGGGTGGCGAAGGACAAGGCCGGGCTGGTCTTCTCGGACGGCCCGGTACGGGTCGACCTCTACGTCGACTATCTGTGTCCCGAATGCCGCAAGGTCGAACAGGCCATTGCCCCGGAGCTGAACACCCTGAAGGCGAGCGGCAAGGTGACACTCGTCTACCACCCGGTCGGCTTCCTCGACGACCACAGCAGCCCGGGCGGCTACTCCACCCGGGCAGCCGCCGCCGCGGCCTGCGCCGCGGACCGGGGTAGGTTCGAGCAGTACTCCACGGTGCTGTTCGACCGGCAGCCCGCAGAGCGGGGGCCGGGGCTCAGTGAGGCCCAACTGGTCGCCGCGGGCCGGGACGTGGGCATCACCGGCGACGCCTTCGCGAGCTGCGTCCACGACGGCGGCTACGCCGCCTGGGTGAAGTACGTCTCCGATGTGGCAGCCTCGCACAGCGTCGCGCTGACCCCGATCGTGATGGTGAACGACGTCCGCGTCGACGTCACCGGCCAGGATCCGGCGGCGTCCCTCACCACTGCCGTGAGGGAGGCGAGCCGATGACGCGGCTCACCTTGGCGCTCTCCGGTGACTGCATGGCGACCCGGGGCGCGCTGATCAGCTCCGATCCGGTTGCCGTGGAACTGCGTGACCTGTTGCGCGCCTCCGACTTCGCCTTCACCAACCTGGAGGTCGTCCCCAGCGACGGACGCGGGCACCCGGTGCACAACGCGGCGGGCGGCGGCGGACTGGTTGCGGACTCCCACGTGGTCGACGAGATCGCGGCGGCGGGCTTCACGGTGTTCGGTTGCGCGAACAACCACGCGCTGGACATGGGCGTGGAAGGCCTGCTCGGCACCATGGACCTGCTCCGCGCGAAGGGAATCCCCTTCGCCGGGATCGGCCCGGACCTCACTGCCGCGCGGCGCCCGGTCTACGTCGACCGCCCCGGCGGCAGCCTGGCCCTGATCTCGTGCAGCTCCACCTTCCTCCCCGGGCAGGAGGCGGCCGCCCCGTCGCCGGAGCTGCCGGGCCGGCCGGGGCTGAACCCACTGCGCCACAGCGCGATCCTCGAGGTGACAGACGCTCAGATGGGCCTGCTCCGTGACATTGATGCCGAGACGGGCCTGCGTGCCCGGCGGGCGGAGGCGCGCACGCTGCTCGGCATCGACCCGGCCCTGCTCGGGCCCGATCGGCTCAACCTCTTCGGCACCCGCTTCCGGGTGGCGGACGAGCCGGGCTTCACGACCGAGTGCGACCCGACGGACCTGGAAGAGATCTCCCGCTGGGTCGGCGAGGCCCGCCGCCGGGCCGACCTCGTCGTGGTCAGCGTGCACTCCCACGAGCCCGGCCCGACCCCGGAGACCCCGGGCGAGTTCCTGCGCGCCTTCGCCCACCGCGTGATCGACGAGGGCGCCGACGTCGTGGTCGGGCACGGTCCGCACTTCCTGCGCGGCGTGGAGCTTCACCGCGGCAAGCCGATCTTCTACAGCCTGGGGAACATCGTCAGCCAGATAGAACTCGCCGACCGGATCCCCGCCGAGGACTACGCGAAGCTTGCCCCACGCGAACCGCTCACCCCGGGACTCTACTTCGACAGACTCAGCGGCCACGGCCGCCGCCTCTTCGCGCCGCACCGCAGGTACTGGCAGTCGGTGGTACCGGTCCTCACCTTCGACGCCGGCACCCTTACCTCCGCCCGCCTCCACCCGGTCTCCCTCGGTTTCGGCGAACCGGTCCACCGCCGCGGCCGCCCCTGCCTCGCTGACCTAGTCGAGGCCAAGGAGATCCTCACCGACCTCGCCGACCTCGCGGCGTCGTACGGCGTCACGGTCACGGTGGGCGAGACGGGCACGGGAGAACTGCTGCTCTGACCCGAAGCCGCAAGATTTCTTCGTCTTCTTTCCGGGCCTTCTTGTCCTCCGCTGCCCGATGGCTCACCTCCCAGCAGATCGAAGAGCTCAAGACGTAGGCGCTGGAGTGGGCGGAGGACGTGGGGGCGCGGATCCACGATGGGAACGCCTGGGTCTTCGGCTCTACCGGGCGCCGGGCGGTGAAATTCTTTAGAGTGCGTGATCGTCGGGCAGTGCGTGCAGGACACTGCGGATGGTCGAGGGGACTGTTGTGAGGGTCGAACTTCCGCCGGAGCCGGTGTACTTCGTCAACCGCGATGATGAGCGGGAACGTGCCTTGCGCGCCGTGACGGAATGGCGGAGCCGTTCGCGCCCGCTGGTCCTGGCGCTGAGCGGGCCGGGTGGTTTGGGAAAGACGGAGCTGGCCGGCCTGATCGCCCGCACTCTGCTCGACCGCCACCCCTCTACCGATGGTGTGCTGTCGGTCGATCTCGACGACTTTCGGGCGGACGGCGTGCTTGACCCCGGTGATGTGCTCTCCCAGTTGCTGCATTCGCTCGACGTGGCGCCGGACCAGATGCAGGCCCAGTACGCGGCTCGGTGCAGGCAGTACTGGAACAGGACCTCGGACGCGAAGCTGGTCCTTCTGCTGGACAACGCGCGCTACGCCTCGGAGGTCGTCCCCCTGCTTCCGGCGTCGGGCGGCAGCGTGGTGATCGTCACGAGTCACGGTCCGCTCCATGACCTCGAAGCCGGTGCCGCGGTGGATCTGGCGCTGCCGCCGCTGGAGGAGCGGGCGGCCATGGAACTGCTGGAGCTGATCGTCCGTGACCACCGGCTGGCCGCCGACCCGGAGGCGGCACGGGCGGTGGTCCGGTTGTGTGATGGCCTCCCGGCGGCACTGCACGTGGCGGGCCGGTGGGTGCGTACGCACCGGCTGCGTCCGCTCTCCCGTATCCTCGCCGATCTCCAGGCCGAGTTGGACGAGAAGGGTGTGGCGGGCGTGGAGCACATCTGGGACACGGCCTACGCCGATCTGTCCCGCCCGGCGGCCCTGCTCTACCGGTTGCTTCCGCACCATCCCGGTGAGACGTTTACGCTCCACTCCGCCACCGCGTTGTCAGGGCTGGGACCGGAGGCCTGCCAGGACGCCCTGGAGGAGCTGGACCTGGCCGGGTTACTGGACCTGCGTCTGCTGTCGCTGACGGTGGCAGGCCAGATGAGGCTGCCGGGACCGCAGCGCGGGCACGCCCTGCGCCGGTCCCGCCGGGAGGTGGGGGACATCAGCGGCGTGGTGGCCGAGGCACAGGCCAGGCTGCTGCGCTGGCTTGTCCGGCAGGCTCAGCTGGCCGACCGGTTCGCCGCCGGTCGTCGGCTGACCGTCGTGGATCTTTTCGACCCTGTTCCCGGTGTGCCGGACCTTCCACTGGAGGATCCGGAAGCGGCCGTGGACGACGAATCACGGGCCGAACGGGCAGAACGTGCGGCGCGCTGGCTGGACGAGGAACGCCATGTACTGTTCGCGTCCTCGCGTCTGGCCCACGGCCGTGGGATGGACACCGAGGTCGTGGCCCTGTCCGAGCCCGTGTGGACGCATGCCCTGGACCATCCCCACCAGTCCGAGGTCATCGAGGTCTTCCGCTGCGCCGTCGACTCGGCGGTCCGGCACGGGGGGAACGCCGGGTGGCTGGTGCGCACGCGCTGCCAGCTGGCCAGGCCACTGTGGGAGTCGCAGGAGCTGAGCGAGGCCCAGGACCAGATCGACAGCGCGATGTCCGCCCTGGAACTGCTGGGGGACTCCGAACGGGACCGCAAGCTCGCCGCGTCGGCCGTCGAGCACCGAGGCATGCTCAAGGGGGCACGGGGTGAATGGAGTACGGCTCTGGCCGACTTCGCCGGCTCCCGCGACATGCACCGGGCGATCCCCAACCCCTACGGCGTCCTGCTCCAGACCTATCGGATGGGAGAGGCGAGTGCGAAGGTGGGTGACCTTGAGACGGCGCATCGTCTGCTGTCCGAGGCGCACACCGGGTTCGTGGAGAAGAAGCGCGAGAGGCTGATCGGACGCTCGGCGTTCGCCCTTGCCGGTGTCCTGCACCGCCTCGGCCGGACGGACGAAGCCCGTGAGCTGTACCTGCAATCGCTCGGGCGGGCCGACAGGCGGCGCTCGGGCCTCGACCTGGCACGCGTCCACGACGCGCTCGCCGAACTGGACACAGTCGAAGGGCACCTGGTGGAGGCCGAGGAGCACCGTACTGCGGCCCAGACCCTCCGGCGGCGCAACGGCCTGGTTTAGACCGACCGGCACATGGGGGGCGGCGTCGCGGGGCTGGGTGCGCGTTCCCCACTGCCTTGAGGACGTGGGAGGTGCCCCCAGCCGCGTTGTCGTCGGTCACCATGGCTCCGCCATGCCTCCCTCCTCGGCCTTGCGGCTGCACGCACCCAGTCCCGCTCCTTCA
>CBFHCJ010000237.1:0-9072 GCA_965654005.1 uncultured Streptomyces sp.
GTGCCAAGGTTCTCACCGGCGGCGAACTGCCCGACGGGCCGGGCTACTTCTACCCGCCCACCGTGCTGAGCGAGGTCTCCACCCAGTCCGCGATCATGGACACGGAGATCTTCGGCCCGGTGGCCGCCATCCTCACCTTCGACGACGAGGACGACGTCGTCGCAGCCGCCAACGACACCGACCGCGGCCTGGCCAGCTACCTGTTCACCCAGAACCTCGACCGCGCCCTGCGCGTCAGCGAACGCCTGGAGAGCGGCATGATCGGCCTCAACACCGGTCTCGTCTCCAACCCCGCCGCCCCCTTCGGTGGCGTCAAGCAGTCCGGCCTGGGCCGAGAGGGCGGCCGCGTCGGCATCGACGGGTTCCTGGAGTACAAGTACATCGCCGTTCCGACCGGAGCCTGACATGCCCGACCGACTCGTCGTCCTGTACCGCGGCAGCCGGCCTCCCGCCGCAGGACTCATCGAGCGGCTCGCGGACACGGTGTACGCGACCGAGGAGGAGCTGCCCCTGCTCCTCCCCGGCGCGGACATGCTCCTGGCCTGGGTGTCCATCACCCCGGCCATCCGCGAGTCGTGGCCCGACAACCCGGAGAAGGCGCCCCGCTGGGTCCACGCGTCCTCCGCGGGCGTGGACTCCTTCCTCTTCCCCGCCCTCGTCGACGATCCGGGCGTCACCCTGACCAACGCGCGCGGCGTCTACGACCAGCCGATCGCCGAATACGTCCTCGGTCTGATCCTCGCCCTCGCCAAGGACTTCCCCGGCACGTGGGAACACCAGCAGCGCCGCGAATGGCGTCCGCGTCCCAGTGACAGCATCACCGGACGCACCGCCCTGGTCTGGGGCACGGGACGCGGCGATGAAGCCCGGGGCTCGACTGATCAACGTCGGCCGAGGCGCCCTCGTCGACGAGGAGGCGCTCATCGACCACCTCGCCGACGGCCGACTCGCCGGGGCCGCCCTGGACGTCTTCAACCAGGAGCCGCTTCCCGCCCGGTCGCCACTGTGGGACATGCCCGGTGTGATGATCTCCCCGCACACGGCGGGCGAGACCACCAGTGAGCGGGAGGCACTCATCGAGGTGTTCCTCGACAATCTCACCCGCCACATCGAAGGTCGCCCGCTGCGCAACGTCGTGGACATGCGGCGAGGGTATGTGGTGGATGTGACACACCCCGGCTGATACGCGGAGCCATCCAAGGCGGACCGGGCGTGGTTCCAAGAGGTGGCGGGGGTGCGCGCCGACAAGGGCGCCTGACGGGGACCTGCCCTGGTCAGGCGCCCTTTGACTGTGTCTGGAAGAATCCCGGCTTCTTCGGCGAGTACGACACCAGGAGGTTCTTCGTCTGCTTGTGGTACATGGCCTGATCCCCTCTACGCGCTTTTTGACGGGCTGTTCCAACATGCGCTGCTGAGGCATCTGAGCGGTCGCGAGAGTGCTGCGGCCGACCTGACGGCGAGCGTGGCACGGCTTCTGGATCAGCTGGTCATCTCTGCCCGACCAAACGCGTGGGAGAGGCTTGGCGGGTGCCGACCTGCTTGCTCGCGGTTCAGCGAGCTGACCGAGGGGCCGGATGCCGTCGATCCTGGTAATCCTGCCGGCCATCCTGCTCCTGGTCGCCGCAGCCTGGCGCGCCTACCGGAGTCTTGCGCGAGCGAAAGAGGGTGACCCGATTCCTGCGGTCGGTCTCGTCACGCCTGTTGCTGTCTCGGTGGTGGCAGGTCTGGTGCTGTGGGCTGGACACGGCAGCTCGGGGCTGCCGAACGCAGCGGCAGGCGCTGGAGCCCGGCGCATCGGCGCGTACCGTCCCCGCCCTCGCGGGATCCGTGCTTCGGCCCGTCCGTCACCCCTTGTGCCGCGCAGAACGGCTGCTCATCGAACCGATTCGCAGGAAGGTAGCACCGGCGAAACCTCCCGGCAATGCCTCTGACGCAGGAGAAAGAAGTGCTGTGCGAGGTGTTGACAGGCGTCCCGGTTGTTCTTAGCTTCACTTCACGCGAACCGGTTCGACAGCCTGTGTTCGCGCCTTCACCACCCTCAGCACCCACACGACCGGCCTGGCTGCTCCTTCAGAAGCGCCGAACCGGTTGGTCGAGCAAGGGAGTTTCCGTGAACATCGGTCAGATCGCCCGGCAAGCCGGTGTCTCGCGGAGCACCGTGTCATACGCGCTGAGCGGCAAGCGCCCCGTGTCGGACGACACCCGCCGGAAGATCCAGCGGGTCATCGACGAGCTGGGCTACCGGCCCAACGCGAGCGCACGGGCCCTCGCCAACGGCCGGACCAGCACGATCGGCCTCGTCTTCCCGCCGGCCGGCAACCACTACACCGGGATGCAGCTGGACTTCATCGGCAGTGTGGTGGAGGCCGCCGCGGCCTACGACTACGACGTGCTGTTGTCCCCGAGTGGCGTGGACAGTGACCGCTCGTTCCAGCGGCTGCTGGGGGAGCGGCGGGTCGACGGGGCGATCCTGATGGAGATCAGGCTGGAGGACGACCGGGTCGATCACCTGGCCGCGCTGGACTTCCCCTCCGTCGCCATCGGCCGCACCGCCCACCCGGAGGGCGGCTGGTGGGTCGGGCTGGACCACACCGCGCTGGTGGAGGCGTGCGTGCACCACCTCGCGGACCTCGGCCACCGCAGGGTCGCCTTCGTCAATCGGCCGGAGCAACTCCTACGGGCCGGGTACGAGTCCGCGCACCGGGGACTGGACGGGTTCACCAAGGCCACGGCCGAGCGAGGGCTGACGGTGAGGACGTACTGCTGCGGGGACGACGCCGCGTCCGGTCAGGCGTGCCTGGAGCGGATCCTGCACGACGATCCGACGACCACGGCTTTGGTCACCCTGAACGAGGCCGCTCTGGGCGGCCTCTACCGGGGACTCGCCCAGGCGGGCCTCCATGTGCCGCGCGACTTCTCCGTGACCGGAGTCGCGGCCGGCCGGTGGGCGGAGACGGTGACCCCGCAGCTCACCGCGGCCGACGTACCGGCGGAGGAGATGGGCCGTCGCGCCGTCGACCTGCTTGTCGAGCGGCTCGACCATCCCGACGCGCCCGCCCGGAACCTCCTTCTCGCGCCGCCGATCTCCTTGCGGGCCAGCACCGGGCCCGCCGGCGGTACGCCCTCCGCCTAGCCCTCGGCTCCGGGCCTCGGCCCGCACCCCTCACAGTCCATCACTGCCCCCGTTCCCACCTCTCCTTTCCTCACCGGGCACCCCGTTCCCTCACCGTCGCCGTTCGGCGTGCCCGCATCCCCCTGGTCATCCCCTCTCGTCATCCCTCCCGGCACACCCGTGCCAAGAACGAAGGACCCGCAATGCAGAGCTCCTCAAGACGGCTCCTCGCCACCGTGGCCCTGTCGACCGTCGTCGCCGTCGTCGGTACCGCCTGTTCCTCCGGCTCGGGTAGCACCGACGCCAAGGGCGCGGGCAGCGGCACGTACACCATCTGGGATCCCTACCCGCAGTTCGACAAGACGTCGGAGTGGGCGAAGCTGCTGGACGTCTGCGGCAAGGGCGCCGGGGTGAAGATCAAGCGGACGGCGTTCGACACCAGCGACCTGACGAACAAGGTGCTGTTGGCGGCGCAGCAAGGCACCTCCCCGGACATGCTCATCGTCGACAACCCCGTTGTGTCGACGCTGGCGGCGGCCGGGGTGCTCACCACGACCGACGACAACAAGATCGACACCTCGAAAGTGGACCCCAACCTGCTCGCGGCCGGCCAGTCGGGCGGGAAGACGTACGGGACGCCGATCGGCGCCAACACCCTTGCTCTGTACTACAACAAAAAGGTCCTCAAGACCGCGGGGGTGGACATCGCCTCGGTCAAGGACTGGAAGTCGCTGACGGCCGCACTGGCGAAGGTCAAGCAGGTGGGCAAGAAGGGCATCACCTTCTCGGCGATCGGCACCGAGGAGGGGAGCTTCCAGTTCCTGCCGTGGTTCTGGGGCTCGGGGGCCAAGCTGACCGAGCTCGACTCGTCCGAGGGCGTCTCGGCGCTGTCGCTGTGGAAGGACTGGCTGAAGCAGGGCTACGCACCGAACTCGGTGCTCAACAACACCCAGACGACCAGCTGGCAGGAGTTCGCCAGCGGTGACTACGCCTTCGCCGAGAACGGCACCTGGCAGCTCGCGGGCGCCCAACAGGGCGGCCTCGACTACGGAGTCCTGCCGATTCCCGGCGCCACGGGAGGCACCGCCGCGGCCCCGACCGGCGGCGAGTTCGTCACCGTCCCGGTGCGGCGAGACACCGGCCGCTACGCCACCTCGCGGAAGCTGGTGTCCTGCCTGACCAGCGACAAGAATCTGTACTTCACCGACAAGACACTGTCCTATGTGGCGCCCACCAGCGCCGTCCAGGCCAAGCAGGTGGACGCCAACAGCGCACTGAAGCCGTGGGTCGACGCGGTCAAGGCGGCCAAGGGACGTACCAGTGACGACCTGGGCACCAAGTACCCCAAGATCTCCGAGCAGATGTGGAAGGCAGTCCAGTCCGCCCTCAGCGGGACCAAGTCGCCCAAGGACGCGCTGGCCGCGGCTCAGTCCGCCGTCAAGTAGCCAGGATTCGCCGGACCGCAGATGAACCACACGACACAGATGCCGGACCGCTCATCCGTGCACGCCCGGAACGGGGCGGCCACCGCCGCCCCGCCTCCGGCCCGCACCAGGGCACGGCGCCGGCCCCGCTCCACGCAGTGGGCCGCCTGGGGCTTCCTCGCCCCCGTGACCCTCTACCTCGCCCTCTTCTATGCCTATCCGCTCTACCGCAACATCGACCTCAGCCTGCGCGACTACACTGTCCGCTCCTTCGTCCAGGGCGACGCGCCCTTCACGGGCCTGGAGAACTACCAAACCGTCTTCGCAGACCCGACCTTCGCTCCGGCCCT
Source organism: uncultured Streptomyces sp. (assembly GCA_965654005.1). GTDB lineage: Bacteria > Actinomycetota > Actinomycetes > Streptomycetales > Streptomycetaceae > Streptomyces. The sequence continues at coordinate 4,887 of CBFHCJ010000237.1, forward strand.
GCTCCACACCGTGGTGTTCACCGCCGTGTCCCTGGTCTTCCAGTACGCCATCGGCCTGGCCCTCGCGGTCTTCTTCCACCAGCACTTCCGGCTCTCGGCCACCCTGCGCGCCCTGTTCCTGGTGCCCTGGCTGCTGCCGCTGATCGTGTCGGCCTCCACCTGGTCGTGGATGCTCAACAGCGACTCCGGGATCATCAACGCCGCTCTGCAGGTCATCGGCGTCGGGCCGGTGAACTGGCTGACCTCGCCGGACTGGTCGCTGACCTCGGTGATCATCGCGAACATCTGGATCGGCGTCCCGTTCAACCTGGTCGTGCTCCACAGCGGCCTGCAGTCCATCCCCGCGAGTCTGTACGAGGCGGCGGCTCTCGACGGGGCGAACGCCTGGCAGCGGTTCTGGCGGATCACGTTCCCGCTGCTGCGCCCGGTGTCCGCGATCACGCTGCTGCTGGGCCTGGTCTACACGCTGAAGGTCTTCGACATCATCTGGATCATGACCAAGGGCGGCCCGGCGGACTCGTCCACCACCTTCGCCACCTGGTCCTACCGGCTCGGCTTCGGCAACCTCCTGCCGGCCTTCGGCCCGGGCGCGGCCGTCGGGAACCTGCTCGTCGTCGCCGCCCTGCTCTTCGGCCTGGTCCATGTCCGGGCCCAGCGAAAGCAGGCGCTGTCATGAACCGAAGCATCAGCCGTACATGGTGGAAGACGGCCACGGGCCTGGCGCTGACGACGGTCATGCTCTTCCCGGTCTACTGGATGCTCAACGTCTCCCTCACCCGCGACCAGGACATGCGCAAGAGCCCGCCGGACCTGCTACCGCTCCACGGCACGCTGGCCGGCTACCGCACGGTCCTCGGCGAGCAGTTGCCCTACCTCGGTACCAGCCTCGTCATCGGTCTGGGCACCGTCGTCCTGACCGTGGCCCTGTCCGCGCCCGCCGGCTACACACTGGCCAAGCTGCGTCCGCGCGGCGGCGGCATCCTGAGCTTCGTCCTGCTGGCCGCCCAGATGATCCCCGGCATCATCATGGCGATGGGCTTCTACGCCATCTACCTCAGCCTGGGCCTGCTCCAGTCGGTCCCCGGCCTGATCGTCGCCGACTCCACCCTGGCCGTCCCCTTCGGCGTGCTCATCTTCACCGCGTTCATGTCCGGCATCCCCGGCGAACTGCTCCAGGCCGCGAAGACCGACGGCGCCGGGCCGCTGCGCACCTTCTGGTCGATCGTCCTGCCGATGAGCCGCAACGCCGTCGTCACGGTGTCCCTGTTCGCCTTCCTGTGGTCCTGGTCCGACTTCGTCTTCGCCAGCACCCTCGTGAACGGCGGCGCCCACGAGCCGATCACCCTTGGCATCTACCACTACATCGGCAACAACAACCAGCAGTGGAACGCCATCATGGCCACCGCCGTCGTGGCCTCGCTGCCCGCCGCGGTCATCCTCGTCCTCGCCCAGCGCTACGTCGCCGCCGGTGTGACCGCCGGTGCCGTCAAGGACTGAGTCCCTCCATCACGTCACGACCGCCCCGGCTGCAACGCCAGCCGACCGGCGCCCCCTGCTCGAGAAACGAGTGACGCTTCATGACCCCCGCCCGACCCGGCCCGGCCTTTGCCGTCTACGACATCCCGTTCAGCACGCACGGATCCTGGTTCGACATCTCGCCAGTCGTCGCGGAGAAGACGTACGCCGAGGACCTCCACCTCGTCTCGCACCAGAACGGCATGCACGCCGTCCTGCGCCTGATCCCCCTGGACCCGGCGACGCGCAACCGCGCCGCGACCCGCGTCGAGGCGACACCGGCCCTGCTCAGCTGGATCGGCACGGGCGGACGCGTCGACCTCGCCTACGAGTCGCCGGACACCGTACGCCTGCGGGGGAGCGGCCTCGGCATCAGCGTCTCCGCGGCCGCGCAGGCCCTGACCCCGTTCAGTGGAACGTACTTCTTCCACGATCCGGCAGCGGACGCGCACGTGTTCACATCGTACGAGACGGGACGCCGTTACCGCGTCACCGTGCTGTCCGGCATCGTCGCCGAAACGGTCGGAGCCCAGGCCCTGGGCAGCGTCGACCGCGGTCTGGCCATCGCCGCGAAGGCTGACGGCGCCTGGGAGATCGCGATCGAGGAACTCGACACCTCTCGACCGTCGTACTCCTCCTCGGCGGCCTTCGGTGAGATCGTGGCGGCCGCACAACGGTCCTTCGCGGACTTCGTCGACGCGGTGGCCCCTTGGCGCTCGTCCGCCACCCCGGCCGCCGAACTCGCCGCCTACGTCGTCTGGTCGGCGACCGTACGGTCAGCGGGCCTGGTCACCCGGCCTGCCGTCCTGATGTCCAAGCACTGGATGGACAAGGTCTGGAGCTGGGACCACTGCTTCAACGCCCTCGCCCTTGCACCCGGACGCCCCGAACTGGCCCTGGACCAGTTCGCCCTGCCCTTCGACCACCAGGACGACAGCGGCGCCCTGCCCGACTCGGTCACCCACTCCGAGGTCCTCTACAACTTCGTCAAACCGCCCATCCATGGCTGGGCGTTCGGCCACCTGCGCCGGCGACTGCCGACGTCACTGGGCGAGTCCGAGCTGGCCGAGGTCTACGACCGGCTGGAGCGCTGGACCAACTTCTGGCTCACCTCACGGCGAGCCCCCGGCGCCGAACTCGCCCACTATCAGCACGGCAACGACAGCGGCTGGGACAACGCCACCACCTTCGACCCCGAGCGGGTGGTCGTCACCGCCGACCTGGCCGCCTTCCTCGTCCTCCAACTGAGCGAACTCGCCGACTTGGCAAAGGAGTTGCGCAGGGAGGATGAGGCACTTCGGTGGACGCGCATGGCCGAGGAGATCCAGACTGCGCTGCTCGATCAGCTCTGGACCGGAGACGGGTTCGTCGCCAGGGGAGCCGCCACCGGGGACACCTGGAGCAGCTCCAGCCTCCTCGACCTGATGCCCATAGTGCTGGGCGAGCACCTGCCCGGCGACATCAGCAGCACACTGGCCGACCACATCAAGGCCCACCTCACCCCGTACGGCCTCGCCACCGAACTGACCACGTCACCCCACTACCTCGCCGACGGCTACTGGCGCGGCCCCATCTGGGCCCCCGCCACGATCCTCATCGAGGACGGCCTGCGCCGCGCCGGCCACCACCGACTGGCCGACGACATCAGCGCCCGCTTCCGCGTCCTGTGCGAAACCCACGGCTTCGCCGAGAATTTCGACGCCCTCACCGGAACGGGTCTGCGCGACCGCGCCTACACCTGGACCGCCGGCAGCTACCTGCTCCTCGCCGAAGCGCACGCACACCGGGACAGCCCCTGACCGACCGCTCACCGTACAGCTGCGCGGCCTGTCGGGGTCCCGGTCCGACCCACTCATGTCATGCAGGAGCCGCACAATGAAGTCGCCTGGACACTTCCCGGACCCGGAATTTGTACCGGACGCCGGACAGTCTCGTCCCTCGCCGTCCTCCTGGCCGCCCTGGCCACGACCCTGGTGCCCGCCGCCCCGTCGCAGGCCGCCGACACCAGCGTGACCGTGGACTTCTCCACCGCCCAAGGCGCCCCCGCTTACCAGGCCTCCGGAATGATCTACGGCATGACGCCGGACGCGGCGACCGCGCGGCCGGGGGTGCGGTGCCTGTCCGCGCCGGCCCGCTCGACGTGACACTGGGCGCCGGGACCACTCAGCGCCGCCGGTGGAGCGGCCGACTCAGTGGCCGGCGAGCTGGGCGTGGAGGACGGCGCGGTTCAAGGACACCTCGAGACCGGGGCCAGCTGGAGCAGCGCCCGGACTTCCACACTCCGTACCGGGTCCGGTACCGGCGCCGGTCGGCAGGCCATCGACGGGATGCCGCTGGAGGGGGCCGCAGCGGCCTTCCGTCTCGTGGAAAGCGTCTTGGAGACCTCCTGCTCTGTGGGGTGAGTCACGTAGCAGGGCGGTGGAGGTGTCGGTGAGACCGTTCTCTGCAGTAACTTGTCGACTGGCGGCGAGGCCGACCCAACCGGGTTCACTGGCCGTGTCCTGCTGCTCGCGCCGCTGTCGGTGGTTCCCGACTGCCGACAGGCTGAAGGGATCGAGAATGTTCCGCAAAGTGCTGGTCGCCAACCGCGGGGAGATCGCGATTCGCGCGTTCCGCGCCGGCTATGAGCTGGGCGCGCGAACGGTCGCAGTCTTCCCGTACGAGGACCGCA